>NZ_QUDX01000007.1:9677-9940 GCF_003477715.1 Butyricicoccus sp. AF35-5AC | reverse complement strand
TCTTCGATCTTGGCCTTGCCGTATTTGAGACGGCTCTTTACCGTGCTGACCGTACAGTCCATAATTTCCGCGATTTCTGCCAGCGGCAGCCCCTCTACAAAGCGGTATACCAGTGTCTGACTCTGCTCAGCAGGCAGTTCGGTCAGCATTTCGCCGATAATTTCACGTGTTGCGCGGGCGTCCATCTGCTCGTGCGGTACAAAGTCTGCACGGTGCTCCTCGGTGTTGGTAAATACATACTCCTGCTCCTCACTCTGCAGCAG
>NZ_QUDX01000007.1:0-9667 GCF_003477715.1 Butyricicoccus sp. AF35-5AC | reverse complement strand
CTCCTCGGTGTTGGTAAATACATACTCCTGCTCCTCACTCTGCAGCAGGGTTTCGTTCTGCGCAGAGGCGCGTTCGCGCATGTCCTTCGCCTTGCCGGTTGCAGTACGGTGCAACCAGCTGACAATCGCTCGCGGCTGACGGATATTGGCTAGATTTTTATAAAACGCAAGGTAAACCTCCTGCGCCACGTCCAGCGCGGACTGTTCGCTGTTTACTAGACTGCGTGCCGTGTACAGAATGCGCGGGTACGTCAGCTCGTAGAATTTCTCAAACGCCCGATCATCCCCAGGGTTTGCCTGCAGTGCCGTGACCAGCTCTGCAAGCTGATCGTACTCCGCTTCCATCATGCCGCGCGCAGCAGCTTCTTCCTGCGTTATCTGTTCTTTCATTTCCATGCTGTCTGCCTCCGGTTTCTTAGTTTGGAGTTTTTCTCCCTTCATAGATATAAGAGGAATGGATTTTGGAAAAGATTTAGAATTCTCGATTTTGTGAAAAATTTTTTTAGATATCGCGTTCCATAAAAAGATTACCATATTTGACTTGTTTCGGCAATATATTCCCTCAATGAGGTTTTAATTTTCGTATAGCAGCCTATGATATAAAAAGTCCAACCATCACGAGGATGATTGGACTTTTGCTCTTGCTAATTATGCAATATCCGTTTCATATGTATATGTATCCATAGACGACTTAATCCAGTCATCAAACAGGTCCTTCTGGGTCTGATAGCCATACAGATAATAGCCATGATCTCCGGAAGTGAAATGGAACGTATGACTGGTAGTCGAGTAGTCGCTCAAATCCACATCAATACTGTTATCTGCCTGCAGTACCAGATCAGAGAATCCTATACCGTAGTAATACTTAAAGGAACCGCCATACGAGTTCGAGTAGGAGATTTCATAAACCAGATCAAGCCAGTTATTGTGCCATGCCCCTGCATTCGGCTTTGCAACCTCCAGATAACTGCCGACATAGGTAAAACCATTCATAGTTTCGGTATCCGCGTAGTTACGTGCAGAAAGTGCCTGGATATAATCCTCAGCTTCCTTCTTCATGCTTGCAAGCGCGGTATCATTCACCTGATCCAGCTTGGTAACATAGGCGCTCAGACCGGAAACCGTAAAGGTTTTCTGCATTTCCGCCGGTGCTTCGCCGGTCTGCTCCGCAATATCGTCCAGATTGTAGTCGCTGATGGTAACGGTTACGGTATCGCCGTTGGAAAGACCCTCGGACTTATCCAGATCGTATTCATACTGCATGCAGGCGGCGTCGCGGCTGTTGTTGATGACCTGCGCTTCGCCGTTCGGCGCAATGCCGCTGAACTGCACCGAAATATCCGCAAATGCGTCGATATTCTGCACTTCGATCAGTCCGGAAACCGTGTCGGTGAAGTCTTTGCCCTTTACCTTAATACCGACCGCCTTGAGCGCGTCCTTGTCGATATCGACCTGCACGGTAACGGTATCGCCGTTGGAAAGGCCGTCCGGCTGGTCCTCCAGCGTGCAGGTGATCGCGCTCGAGAGCACGCTCTGCTTGGTGTACAGCGCACCCCAGCCCGCTGCGGCAGTCTGCCAGGTGGAAACACTGGTGATATCGCCGTTTTCAATCTGCGATTTCTCCTTGGAGGAGAGCGACGCGCTCGCCATGCTTTCGTAATCAACGGAAACATAGGCCGTGCCCTTGCCGTCAATGCCGGAGTAGGTGATGGTAACGTAGTCCCGCAGGTTGATGGCCTTGCCGCCGCTGATCATCATAAACAGCGCGATAATGCCGATCAGCACTACCACAACGCCGCCGGCGATGATACCGAACAGCTTTTTGTCCTGCCGCTTTGCCGCTGCCTGTGCCGGCTGATAGACCGGCTGCGGAATCGGTGTGTAGTCCGGCTGCTGCTGCTCGTAAATCGGCTGCTGCGGCTCGACGGAAGCCGGCTGGTACTCCTGCTGCGGCTGCTGGAACTCCTGCGGCTCCGCGCCGTTCTGCGGCTGAAATTCCTGCGTGCCATCCTGCTGCGGCACCGGTTCCTCAACCAGATTGTCGTCTCTTCTGTTTTCGTCCATTGCTTTACCCTCTTTCTGTGAAATGACCTTTTTATAAAACAGCCTGTCGGCTGGTTTATGCCTGCCTCTTTTTTCCTTACCTCCTATTATAGCAAATTCGACGGTTTTTTCCATTCTTTATGGAAAAATTTTTTCGTTTTTTTCAATGCGCACTAAGCGTTCGCATTCTCCGGCGGTGCAACGTATTCGCGGAACGAATCGCCAAGCTGCTGCTTTGCCTGTGCAGTTTCGTTTTGCAAGGCTGCAATAAGTACGCTCGGATTCTCTGGAAGGGTGTAACCGCCTGCAGGGGTTTTCGGATAGACTGAAATCTGGTCGATCATCGGCGTAATATTACCCGAGGTCGGGTCATTTAGGAAGGTAAACCGATAATATGTGCCATTCTGACGAATCTTATCAATTTCCTGCGAAATCATATTCCACTCTACATTGACAAAACCATTATCCGTACCGCGCAGAGTCGCCTGCAAGTGTCTGCCATCCCGCAGATCACGAAGCAATTCGCCCTTCCAGGTTTGTGTCCACGTTCCGTTTTGCAGTCCATATTCTGTCATTGTATCCGACCACGATGCTGTACCATCGTCATATACGCCACCAGTCGGTCCCCACAAAACATCATCGCACAGATAAATTTTAGAATCCGCAGAGTTCTGGTATAAATAGAAGTCTGCATAACGCCATGTATAGTAATCCAGTTCATATGTTACATTCTCTGTTAGTGACTGCTCGGTAATTCGATCAGCCTGTGTCCCGTTCCAGCTATAGATTGCATACCACATATTCAAATTGGCATTTGCATACTCCGAATATGCCTTATCCGTATATACGCATAGTAGCTCATCCGTGCCATCGGCATCGAAATCGACTAGCTTGATCATCAGCAATCCCGAATAAGCATTTGTGCCAAGCTGTGTCGGGGTTCCGTACTGTGCCTGCAAATCCGAAATGACCTTCAGATATGCGGTGTTGCGGTCGTAATCGCCCTGCACGACCGCCTTTTCCTCGGCGGTGAGCGCGGGCTCCGTCTCGGGCTCGGCTGCCGGTTCGGTCTGCACGACCGACTCCGGCGGGTTGACCTTCTGCATGATGCGCGGCACTGCGACCACGCCGCCTGCCACAATAGCCGCTGCAGCAACGCCCGCCGCGATCTTGGTGCCAAGCGTACTGCCGGTGGTTTTTGCGGCTGCGGCCTTTGCTGCCGTTCCGACGCTCTGCGCCGCGCCCGCTGCCGCCGACGCCGCCGCGCCGATCGCGCTGTTGATCTGTGCCAGCAGTCTGCCTGCCTGTTCCGCCGAAAGTCCGCCGCGGTCTGCCATCAGCCAGCGCAGACACAGCAGTAGCGTCGGGATCGAGGTGGAGTACAGCTTGATGCCGCGCTTCTCCAGCGCGTATACCTGCTCCTCAATTTTCTGCTTGCCGTATTTCAGGCGGCTTTTGACCGTACTGACCGTGCAGTCCATGATCTCCGCAATCTCTGCCAGCGGCAGTCCCTCAGTGAAGCGGTAAACCAGCGTGCGGGACTGTTCCTCCGGCAGCTCATCCAGCATCCCGCGGATGAGCTCCTGCGTCGCCTGCGCATCGAGCTGCTCATGCGGCACAAAGTCCGTGCGCTGCTCCGCCACATCGGTGAACAGATATTCCTGTCCCTCGTTGATCAAATCCTCGTTACGGGCTGCGGCACGTTCGCGGTAATCCCGCGCAATGCTGTGCGTTACGCGGTGCAGCCAGCTGATGACCGCGCGCGGCTCTTTGATATTCCCGATATTTCTGTAAAACGCAATATATACCTCCTGTGCAATATCCAGCGCCGCCTGCTCGCTGTTGACCAGATGGCGCGCGGTATACAGAATGCGCGGGTAGGTCGCCTGATAAAAGGTCTCAAACACTCGGTCGTCTCCGGGATCGGCCTGCAGTGCACACACCAGTGACGTCAGGCGGTCGTATTCGTCCTGCATAAAGGACTGGGCGCTTTCCTCTTCCTGTTTAAGCTGTTCTCTTTCATCCATATCTGCTGTCTCCGGTTTCTTTCTGGTCTCTGCGATACAGTCGCAGGATTGGTTTTCGTACAAGCACTATCCCCCTTTCACAAACATAAGAGGGAGAGGTAGTCCGAAAAGACTTAAATATTTTTGATTTTTTCAGAAAAATTTCTTTCTATGAATTATGTTAAAATCCCTTCAATTATACTCCAATTTTTGTTCCATTCCACCCTCATACCGCAACATTTTACAAATCTGCAGTTTAGACACGAAAAAACAGAAAACGCCCGATCATCCAAATAGATGACAGAGCGTTTTCGATAAATGTAAATCCTGTTTCCCGTTTACTCGGTCACTGTGCCAGAGAAATAATCCAGAATGCCGTTGCACATGCCCTGTGCCAGCTTCTGCCGATAATCATCGGTCAGCATAAGGGCATCCTCATCAGGATTGCTGAGAAAACCCATCTCGATCAGAATGGTCGGAACTTCCGCAAAGTTGAAGCCTGTCAGATCTGAACGCTGCACAATACCGTTGTTTTTGGCGCCAGTCGCAGCCAGCGTTGCGTTCAGTACGCACTCACCCGCTTTCTGGCTTGGCGCAACGATATCCTGTGTGGCAAGCTGGCTGCCGTAGGGCACCAGCATGGACATGCCATATACTGACGAGCTTTCCGAGCCGTCCGCATGGATGCGGATGCATAGGTCTGCGTGATTTTCGTTCGCCAACAGCGCCCGCTTGTAGCTGGTCATATCGCTTTCATGGGTGGTACGGGTCATGATGACGGTCGCACCCTGCTCAATCAGCAAGGATTGCAGCCGCAGACCGACTGCCAGATTAAGCTGTTCCTCGGTCTGGTTTCTGCCGGCGGCGCCGCCGACAAAGGCCTCCTTGGTGGCGCTGCTCGCCGGAGAGATCGGCTCCTGCACACGCAGGCCGGTCACCTCATGACCGGGATCGACGCAGATGATCTTGCCGTCCAGCGGCAGAGCCGATTCAGGTTCGGGTTCGGGCTCCGGTACCGATACCGGTTCGGATTTCGGCTGCTCCTGCACGGTATCGGCCGTGGTCTGTTCAGGCTGCTCCGCCGTTTCTGTCGTCTCCTGCTTGGGCGCGCCGCAGGCACTCAAACACAGCAGCGCCAGCAGCATTGCGATCATTTTCTTCATTATTTCCAACCCTTCGCCTTTTCAAACTTTACAATTGTGTCGCGATTCAACTGCTCAGTGCTGGTGAGCATGGAATCCGAGTAGCTGCTGCTTGCCGTATACCATGTTGCCGTGGAGAAGTAGCTTCTCCAGTCCGCAGAGCTGAACGAATAGCCATGGCGCGCATAGATTTCGTTGCGGACGGCGGCTACTTCCATGCGTGTCAGCTTGCTCAGGTCGCTGTCGCTGATTGTGAGAGTATCTGTCGGCCACAGACGGTCGCTGCCAATCGAAGCCGCGCTGATGTCGTTAATACCCTGCGAAGCAGTTTGACCGTTCACATAGAATACATAACCCGAGGAACTCGGCTGCTGCACGGTCGTGGTCGAGCTGCTGCCGCCGTTGATACCGGTCGCGCCGGACATACCGGCGGACGGCTGCGCCGCGCTTGCTGTGTACTGCCGCTGTGCGCCGTAGGGATCACGGGTGCAATGCTCCTTCTGCACAGTCATGCTCCATGTGCCGCTGCCGGTCAGCGTGATATACAGCTCGCCGTCTTCAAAGTCCAGCGTTACCGTACCGGAAGAATTATTGTTGTCCGTATAAGAGCCTGTCGCCTGCGTTTTGTCCTCGTTGAGCGCGAGCGTGGTCTTTGCGATGCTCGCCGTGTGTTCGCCTTGGTTCCACGTCTGATTTGCCGAAAAGCTCAGCGCATCCGCCGTACCAGACAGTTCAAAGCCCGCAAAGCTGGTGCTTTCGCTGTTGTAGCAGTCGATCATCCAGTAGCCGGTATACGTTGCCGGATCGACTGCCGCCGCACCGTTTTCCGCATTTTCAGCGGTGCCGTCGGTCTGCTCTGCCGTAGCGGTGTCCTCCGGCTTGCTGTCCGCCTTGCCGAACGGCAGCAGGTCAAGCGCCCATGCCGCGCCGCCCGCAATGATCAGCAGCGCCGCCACGCCACCAAGAATGAATGGCACCTTGCTGCGCTTTTTCGGTTCCGGCTCCCGCATCTGCGGCATGGGATTGATCGGTCCCCTGCTGTACGGATGGTTTCCGCCGTTCTGTATCCGGTCGTTGCTCGGACTGCTGCCGCCGTTATTCGGGCGGTATCCGTTCGGACGGTCGTTGCTGCTAGGATTCGGACGACTTTCCGGTCCGCCCAGAAAATCATCGGCGGAATACTGCCGGCGTTCCTGTCGGCGCGGCTGCACCGGCGACTGAGACGGCTTCGGCTGCGCCGGTCGCTGCTGTGCCGGCTGTTCTACCGTTTTTTCCACCGGCTTCTCTGCCGGCTTGGGCTGCACCGGCTGCTCCGGCTGCTTTGCACCACAGTTGGTGCAGAACAGCTCGCCTGGTTCGATTTTGTGACCGCATTTTTCACAGAACATAATTTAGTCCTCCTTTATTTTGTCGTGGTAGATTGTGTTTAGCTTATTCTCGTTTTTCCAATAGGGTTTGATATTCGCTGTCCGCCTTATGAATCACGGGTACAGTGATTCTGATATAGTGTAAATCCGAAATTGCCGGACTGCGTTGTAGTTGCATACAGTTCTCCGTTTTCAAAATCCAATTGTATCGCGCCGAAATTGCCCTGACTGTCCGTATATGTACCGATTGCTCTTGTTTTATTATCGTTCAAGGTCAATGGGATATCGTATGCAGTAGTCCATTGTACCAGCCATTGATCTACCGAAACTACGAGCTGACCATTGGATTCTTCCAGATATATATCTACGGAAGTATTGCTTTTATCCGCATATTGATCGACCGTCCAATGCCCGATATAATCGGCTGGATCAACTGCTGCACTATTCTCGGAAGCCCAGTGTTCTTCCAGCCCTCCAATGGAGCCGATCGCTACCTGATAGTAGACGTTCAGATATTCCGCATGTTCTTCATACATTTTGGTTTGTTCGCTCCAATTAGCAGCCTTATAATCATTTACTGAATTGCTTTCATACCAAGGCGTGCTGTCCGCCTGTGCGACCTCAGTCTCCCAGTTCTGTTGCCCCTGCGCTATCTTCTGATATTCGTTCTGCGGCATTGCCAAACGTATACAATCCAGCATAGCATCACAAACGGCCTTCCATCTGTCCCGACGGCTTTGATCTGCTGCCGCCAACTGCGCTACCGTCTGACTATCTATCATAACGGTATTATTAACACTCATTTGAGACAGTGAATTCTGCTGAACTGCTTCCATCTGTTTATGCGTCACCTTGCCTGCCAGCCGTTCCAACGATTCGGATGTATCCGCCGTAAACTCCTGAAAGGCATTGCCAAGCTGCTGCTTATCCTGTTCCGCCTGCTGCTGCATGGCTTGGATCAGAATATTCAGGTCTTCCGGCGGCGCATATCCTCCGGCCGGTGTCTGCGGATAACCCGGCAAACTTTGGATCGGTTCGCCCGGCGAACTGGGATCGTTCAAATCAGTTATCCGGTAATAGGTACTGTTCCGGCGAATATTCGCATATTCCTGCTCTACACTGTCACAGCTTGTTTCGGTTTGCGTCCGCTTGTCCGGATAGATCCATGCCGAAAGATAGCTGCCGTTCCTGAGATCTTTGTTTAACGTAGCAGACCATGTTTTCACCCACTTTCCATCCTGTACTGTGTTCTTTACGAAGGACTCTTGCCACTGAAGATGCTCGTCCTCATCCGGTGCGCCGGAAGGAGGACTAAAGGAATCGGTGCACAAATAAATCTTGGAATCCGTCTGATCCTGATACAGATGAAAATCCGAGAACTTCCAATCAGCGTCACTTGTTCCTTCCAATATATATCCGCCGGATATCTCGCTATCTGTGAGCGGCTCCGCCTGTGTGCCGTTCCAACGGTATACCATATACCAGCAGTTGGCATTGACGCCTGGCATTCGACCGCGGTTCGTATATAATATATCGTCTGTGCAGACGCACAGCAGTTCATCCGTGCCGTCGGCGCCAAAGTCCACCAGCTTTGCCATCAGCAGACCGGAATAGGCGTTGTCGCTGATCTGCGTACGCACGCCGAACTCTTCCTGCAGGTCCGAAATCACCTTCAAATACGCGGTATTCCGGTTGTAATCGTCCTGCAGTGCCTGTTCTTCCGCGCTGAGCGTGACCGCTTGTGTGGCCGGCGGGTTGACCTGCACCCGCGCCTTCAGCTTCGACACACCGACCACGCCGCCGGCGATCACTGCCGCAGCCGCCACACCGGCGACTACCTTGGTGCCGACGGCACTGCCTTTGGTCGCGGCACCGGCTTTTGCCGCCGTGCCGGCCTTCGCCGCGGCGGTGTGTCCCGCCGCCTGCGCACCGGCTGCCGCCGAAGCGGTCAAACCGACCGTGCTTTCCACCTGTGCCAACAGCCCGGCGGCCTGTTCGGCTGCAAGTGCGCCGCGCTCCGCCATGAGCCAGCGCAGACATGCTAGCAGCATCGGAATCGAGGTGGAGTACAGCTTGATGCCCTTCTTCTCCATCGCGGTGACCTGTTCTTCGATTTTTGCCTTGCCGTATTTGAGACGGCTCTTTACCGTGCTGACCGTACAGTCCATAATTTCCGCGATTTCTGCCAGCGGCAGCCCCTCTACAAAGCGGTATACCAGTGTCTGACTCTGCTCAGCAGGCAGTTCGGTCAGCATTTCGCCGATAATTTCACGTGTTGCGCGGGCGTCCATCTGCTCGTGCGGTACAAAGTCTGCACGGTGCTCCTCGGTGTTGGTAAATACATACTCCTGCTCCTCACTCTGCAGCAGAGTTTCGTTCTGCGCAGAGGCACGTTCGCGCATGTCCTTTGCCTTGCCGGTTGCGGTGCGGTGCAGCCAGCTTATGATTGCTCTTGGCTGCCGAATTGTTTCAATATTCTTATAAAACGCAATGTATACCTCCTGTGTAACGTCAAGCGCAGACTGCTCGTTATCGACCAGACCACGTGCTGTGTACAGGATACGCGGGTATGTCAGTTCATAAAATTTTTCAAATGCCCGCCCATCATTAGGGTTCACCTGCAGCATTGTTACCAGCTTAGCAAGCTGTTCGTACTCTGCTTCCATCAGCCCCCGAGCACACGCTTCTTCCTGTGTTATCTGCTCTTTCATTTCCATGCTGTCTGCCTCCGGTTTCATGATTTGGAGTTCTTCCCTCCCTTCACGGATATAAGAGGGACGAATTTTAAAAAAGATTTAAGATTCTCGATTTTTTTCTGAAAATTTTTAAAGTATCTGCATTCTGCAAGCAGGTAACAATATATTCATTATATTACCATGTATGGTATAGTTCAGCAACATATTTACTACATTCTATTCCAATATTCCTTCTATTTCTACTCATAAGAAAACGTCTCATGCAAAATAACATGAGCTTTCTCCATTTGTCTTCCTATAGATAAGCCATTTTGCAAATTTACTTTACATTTTCGTAAGCCGCATAAGAAATGCGACAATCGCTACTCCATAATTCTAATGTTGGCGATTGAACGTCAAATCATGCTGTTTAA
>NZ_QUDX01000006.1:230137-232348 GCF_003477715.1 Butyricicoccus sp. AF35-5AC | reverse complement strand
AGCATACAATGACATCGCTTGCTGCTGTAAATTATCGTTTACCTTTATATTACTTTCAATTTTGCTATCCAAAGCAGCTAAAACAGAGGCTATCCGTTGCTGTTCAGCTTTACTAACCGGAACATGAACACGGATCCCTCGCATAGTGTTTCCAGATACTTCCTTGAATGTTGTCCCACTTCCCATTGCTTCGATAGCACTCTTGTTGAATTTAAGCAGATAATACAAAAACATCGGATCATTATCTTCATTTGCAATAATGCTTTTGAATCCCTGATTTGTGCAAACAGGATTTGAAGCAATAGCAACATAGCCGATTGGTGCGCGGGAAGAGAACAATACCGTATTCTTTGGCATTATCTGCGTAGAGCAACTGTGTAGTCCTTTCTCTGTGATATTTCGCTCACCATGCGAAATGAATCGCCCCTTTAATGTGGATAGATCCTTCGGAGTAATCCACGCTATATCACCGCCATAGTTTTGTTCATCTTTTGTTGAAGGCGTTGCTCCACCAACAATTTCTCCGAGTTCTGCCAGAGTACACTCCTTCCAATCAGATGCCATATCCAATCGCCCCCAGTCTTTCTCTGATCTCATTTTCAAGATCGTGAGACTTCACAAAAAGCTCAGACAGTTCAGAAGTCAGACGCCCCATTTTCTCTTCAAACGGCTCACCGTCATCTTCCTGTTCCTCAATGCCAACATAGCGTCCCGGTGTGAGGATATAGTCCTGCTTAGCAATATCCTGCGTAGTGACAACCGCAGAGAATCCCTTCTTATCCTCAAGCGTTCCATCAACGAAGGTATTGTAGGTGTCAGCAATTTTCTTGATGTCTTTATCCGTCAGTTCACGCAGTTTTCGCGTGACCATAGTGCCGAGCTTTCGTGCATCGATGAATAGCGTCTTGCCTTTCTGTTTCTTGTTCTTTGCAAGAAACCAAAGCGATACAGGAATCTGTGTCGTGTAGAAGAGCTGCGTCGGCATTGCAACGATGCAGTCTACAAGGTCAGCATTGATAATGTTCTTGCGGATTTCGCCCTCGCCGCCAGACTGCGAGGACAGCGAACCATTTGCAAGCACCATACCAATACGACCATTTGGAGCAAGGTGCCAAATCATGTGCTGCAACCATGCAAAGTTGGCATTGCCTGCGGGAGGCGTACCATACTGCCAGCGAACATCATCAGTTAGTTTATCTGCACCCCATCCAGAAAGGTTAAACGGGGGGTTCGCCATAATATAATCCGCCTTGAGCTGCGGGTGGCAATCATTGAAGAATGTGTCCGCATTAAACTTGCCGAGATCAGCTTCAATACCACGAATAGCCAGATTCATCTGCGCCATCTTCCATGTGGTCGGGTTGGAGTCCTGACCAAAGACGGAAATCTTATTGATATTTCCGCCGTGATTTTCGATAAACTTTGCGGACTGAACGAACATACCGCCAGAGCCACAGCACGGGTCATAAACACGTCCATTAAACGGCTGCAGCACTTCAACAAGGGTACGCACTACGCAAGAGGGGGTGTAGAACTCACCAGCAAGTTTACCTTCTTGCTCAGCAAACTTGGAGAGACAGTATTCGTATGTACGGCCAAGAATATCCTTGCTGCTTCCATGCTCAATCATCTGAATGTTGGTGAAGAGATCAACCACTTCGCCAAGACGCCGCTTGTCCAGCTCCGGACGGGCAAAGTTCTTGGGAAGAATATCTTTGAGACGCTTGTTCTCCTTTTCAATGCTGCGCATGGCATCATCAATTACCGTGCCTATTTCCGGAGTGTGGGCGGAAGCAGCAATCGTGCTCCATCTTGCATTCTCAGGGACGAAGAAAATGTTCTCTGCCGTGTATTCATCCTTGTCTTCTTCGAAGCCTTCGCCCTCATCGACCAATTCTCTATACTTTGCCTCGAAACGGTCGGATATATATTTCAGAAAAATCAGGCCTAATACGACCGATTTATATTCAGAAGCATCGATATTGCCGCGTAATACGCAGGCAGCATCCCATATCTGTTTTTCAAATCCAATATTTGATGTATTCTTTTCTGCCATACTCTTAACCTCCCATGATGTTATTCTATAAAATTTACTGTCCGAAAAAACGTACTAAACGACTCCAAGTATTACTGTATTGGTCATATCTCGTTCTATATCCATAAATTTTTTTGCATCTGCAAACAGATCTCTATTCGACAGGAAATCTTATA
>NZ_QUDX01000006.1:0-230127 GCF_003477715.1 Butyricicoccus sp. AF35-5AC | reverse complement strand
TTTTTTGCATCTGCAAACAGATCTCTATTCGACAGGAAATCTTATAAACCTCTTATTAGTCATTATACACAAAACAAGCATTCAAAGCAATGATTCCGAAGGAGATTTATAGCATATTATGGTAATTACTCTATATATTTTTAAAGATATTGTCTCCGAGAGAAATCCTGCTAGCAAAGTAACAGCCGCAATCTGACACATTATATTTTCTCTATACATTTCTTCTCATCGAAAATTTGCTCCCCGCCCTTACTGCATCAATTATTTTCAAATAAATAAGAGGCTGCATTTTCTCTTATTATAAGAAAATGTAGCCTCTAAAACTCGTTATTTTTATCAGTCGCTTTTACGCACTAAATTTGTGAATCATCCATTTTATCGTTCATTCGGTGAAAAATTTTTTCCGGAGTTGCGTTCAATCTAAGACGGGCTTTCAGCGCGCTGTACCGTCTGCCCTTCTGGTTGTTATTTACCATATACGCTACCACATCCTGACTGCCGACGATAACCAGCAGGCGCTTCGCGCGTGTGATCGCGGTGTAGAGAATGTTGCGCGTAAGCAGCTTGCGCGGCAGACCGTCCGACAGAGCGAGCACCACCGCGTCAAACTCGCTGCCCTGCGATTTATGTACGGTGACGGCATACGCCAGCTCCAGCTCGTTCAGCATATCGAAGGTGTAGGTCGCAATACGGTCGTCAAAGCGAATCACCATGCACTCCTGCTGCGGAAAAATGCGAATGATCTCGCCGACGTCACCGTTGAACACGCCGGTTCCCTGCTCGTCATCCCCCTGCTTTTCCCACACGATGTCGTAGTTGTTTCGCACCTGCATCACGCGGTCGCCCTCGCGGAAAATGGTGTCTCCGAAGCGCTTTTCCAGCTTGCTTTCACTCGGTGGATTGAGCGCCTCCTGCAGACGGCGGTTGAGCGGAATGGTTCCGCTGCCGTGCCGCTTGGCAGGCGAAAGCACCTGTATCTGTGCAGGAGTGAAGCCGTAGTGCTTGGGCAGTCTCTGGGCGCAAAGCTGTGCCACCGTTTCGATAACAGACGCCGGATCCGCCCGTTTCATGATGAAAAAGTCGCCGTCCGCGCCGGATGGCCTGGGCATTTCACCCGCGTTGACCGCGTGCGCGTTCATGACAATATCCGACTGCTGCGCCTGACGGAAAATCTCAGTCAGCTGAATGGTCGGCACCCGATGCGAGGTGATCAAGTCGCGCAGGAAGTTGCCCGGGCCTACCGGCGGCAGCTGATCCGCATCACCGACGAGCACGAGCCGTGCACCGTGCGGCAGCGCATTGATGAGCGCCTGCATAAGCGTGATGTCCACCATGGACACCTCGTCCAGAATGACCGCGTCGCACTCGAGCGGATTGGTCACACTGCGGGCAAACACCGTGCGTCCGCCGCCCGCAAAGCCTGCCTCGAGCAGCCGGTGAATGGTTTTCGCCTCCATGCCGGTCAGGTCGGAAAGACGTTTTGCCGCGCGGCCGGTCGGCGCGGCGAGCAGCGTGTCCAGTCCCAGTGCCTCAAACACCTGCAGGATGCCGCGCACCGTGGTCGTTTTGCCGGTGCCCGGGCCGCCGGTCAGGATAACAAGACCATTGCGTGCAGCCGTTGAAATCGCAAGCTGCTGTTTCTCGGAAAAAGTGAACTCACTGCTTTCCAAAAGCGCGGAAAGCAGCTCATCCACATCAAAATCGTACTCATAATTGCGCTCTGCCATGTAGCCGAGCATTTCGGCAAGGTAGGCCTCCGCGTCGTGCATATCGCGCAGATAGACCGCGTCGCGGCCCGCGATGTGCTCACGCACCAGCCGCCCCTTCTCCTCCAGACGGGAAATGCCGCGCAGCGCCCGATCCTCGTCCACGACCACATCATCGTCGCTCAGCAGCATGCACACCGCGTACAGCAGTTTCTCCACCGGGATGAACGTGTGGCCGTTGTTCAGGTTGAAGGTCAGCGTATACAGAATGCCCGCGTCCACGCGCTCATCGCTCAGCAGCGACAGTCCAAGCTCCATCGCCAGACCGTCCGCCAGCTTGAAGTCCACATCATAGTATGGGTCACACAGCAGATACGGGTTCTCGCACAGCGCGTCGATGGCGCTTTCGTGCAGGCGCTTATACAGCAGCGGCGTGAGCGCGACCGGCAGGCCGTGTTCGCTCAGGAAGTCCATCAGCAGACGCATTTCGCTCTGTTCGGTGAACTGACGGCCGATCTCCTTCGCCTTGCGGTCGGTAATGCCGCGCAGCTCCGACAGACGCTCCGGCTCGTGCATAAGAATGTCAAACGTGTCTTCACCGAACTTTTCCGCAATTTTTGCCGCCAGCCGCGGACCGATGCCGCGAATCAGACCCGAACCGAGGTACTCTGCGATGCCGCGCACCGAAGTCGGCAGCCGGCGCTCAAACGCCTCGGTCGCAAACTGCTCGCCGTAGGTCGGGTGCGTCACCCAGCAGCCGGTCAGAATGACCTCCTCACCCAGTCCAATGTTGGGAAACGTGCCGGTCGCCGTGACCTCGGCTCCGTTTTCCGCAGCAAGGCGCAGCACGGCGTAGCCGTTTTCATCGTTGTAGTAAACGATCTGCTGCACCGTGCCGCGCACGATCAAATATTCTCTTTCGTCCAACGTCCCACCGTCCCAACTTGTCATTCCAGATAGGTTATGTCCTGCCGTGCCGCCATGTACTTGGCGATGTTCTGTCCCTGTCCGCTGCCGATTTCGACAAATGTGATCAGCAGACCGGAAAAATACTGCCGCCGCACGCGCAGTGCCGCGCGGATCAGATGTTCGCTGACGGCATCGCAGCCGTCGCCGTACAGCGTCAGTTCCGCCGAGCCGTGCAGCCGCAGCAGCCGCGCAGAGACGATCTCGTACACCGTGTGCAGCACGGTGTAAAATCCCACCGCGGCAAATACCGCCAGAACCGATTGCAGAAAAACAGACATGAGCGTTCCCTCCTGCTATCAGCCTATGCACGGAGGGAATACTTTGTTAGTATATAGTATAGCACAATTGTTCAGATAAGTAAACCGAGCAGAAAATCAGGGAATAATTGAAAATTGAGAATGGAGAATGAACGTGATGATAGAACTATAACCAAATTTCATTTTCCATTCCTAAAAAAGAGACGCTTTCGCGTCTCTTTCAGTCTGTCGAAAAAGTCGTATAGTCAGCATTTTTCAGCATTTCGCGCGGCAGCGCGCATGAAATAGCATTTGCTCTGCAAATGCTCAAAAAGGGGGAGCATGTATCACCCTTTTTGAACTTCTGGAGGGAGAAAGTTTCTGTATAGGAACTTTCGGACGACTTTGGAACGGCCCACGGTCCGTTCCTGCTTGTCGGCGAAACTGTAGTTCTAATACGAAAAAAACAGAGCCTATTTTCTCCACGCATACTATTTTTTTGATTAAGAACCAAATTACCACTCAAAGACCGCACAATAAGAAATTTTTAACCATTCTAAAAACGATGCACTGCAAAATGCCCCAAATGTTAATGGTTCCATTATCGTCTGATAATGTTCATCTGGTGTTAACTGGTGTTAAATACTTTGGTACATTTTCTGGTGCAAACACCCTGCGGAAGATGGTTCAGTCAGCAACAACAAAGCTAATCACAAATGAATAAATCAAGACGGAAAGCCGTCCTTTGAAGTTACATTCAGAGGGCGGTTTTTGTTTACTCCGAAGTTAGGCTATTCAGCCTGTCACAGCACCCGACCGGCAAGCTGCGGCGTGCAGCGCGTAAGCCGCAAGCGAAGCCAGTCGCGGTGCTGTTGGGACGCGGTGCAGCCGCGTCCCTTGCCTTGAACCCCCTGTATCTAACAGGGGGGTGGAACTACAACAAGAAACTACAAAAACCTAAGACCCCATGCCGGAAACCTCGCAATCAGCGATTCGGCAGTGTCCGAAACTTCCGGTTTGGGGTATTTGACATAGAAAGGAGCCTGTCTTATGAACAGCACTATCAGCGAATATATTAAAACCTCGCGTCTGGAACTTGGTTTAACGCAAGACGAACTCGCCCAGCGTGCCGGTATCAGCGTTCGCTATCTGCGTGACATTGAAAACGACAACGGTATTCCGTCAGATTGGGTATACGAAAGTTTGCAGCAGGCACTTTCCACTCACGAACAGAACCGCATGAAATGGGGCGCACGGCTTCGTAAGACGCGCCGCGCTTACGGTGTTGAGCAGGAATGGTTCGCGCTTCAACTCGGCATGACAACAAAGCAGCTTCGCGCTCTGGAAACCGGCAAGACCGAATTGCCCTATCAGAAGCGTTTTGAAATCATGTCAGCGGTTGAGCGATTCAATCCCGAAAATGAACCGTTGTCTATCATGTTCGACTATATGCGAATCCGATTCAAGACAACGGACGCGCGATATGTACTTGAAAAAATTCTGCGGCTGAACATGAAATATGTAATCTCCGAGGACGGCGGCGTGTACGGCTATTCCTATCGCTTTACGCACGGAAACATTCTTGTTCTGTCTTCGCCCGATGAAGAAAAGGGTGTGCTGCTGGAACTGCGCGGGCGCGGCTGCCGTGAGTTTGAGTGCTACCTGCGCGGACAGAAGCGGTCGTGGTATGAGTTTATGCGCGACTGTGCCGCCGAGGGCTGCGTATTCAAGCGTATTGACCTTGCAATCAACGACCATGCAGGACTGCTCCATGTGCCGACACTGTACCGCAAGCGTGTTACTGGCGAGTGTGTCACGCGGCTGCGGAATGTGGAATACTTTGCGTCCGGTCGTGAAAATTCGTGGGAAACCGACGAGGACTTAAAGATGGAGATGGGTCACACGCTCTATCTTGGCTCTAAGGATTCCGATGTGTACTTCTGTATCTATGAAAAAGCACAGGAGCAAAAGGCTAAATTCGGCAAGTCAATTGAGGACGCAGACATTCTTAACCGCTTTGAACTGCGGCTGACGAACAACGCGGCGGAAAATTCCGCAGACGCGCTAATGGACAGCGAGGACGCGGCAGGAACAGCGTTTTCCATCATCAACAACTATGTACGCTTCGTCGAGCCGCAAACCGATAAGCGGCGTTATGACTGCCCTACGGACAAGCACTGGGAACAGTTCATGCAGGGCGAGGAACGCAAACTGAAACTGACAATGAAGCCGAAGCCGTTCGACTTAGAACGCACGGAAAACTGGATTAACACACAGGTCGCAAAGTCTATCAAAATGCTGCAGGAGATTGAGAAAATGAAAGGTCGGGATTTTGTGCAGCGGCTTTTGGACGGCACAGTGCTGAACGAAAAGCATAGGAAGATTGTCGCGCAGGTGACGAGTGAACTGGAATAAAAGAATAGCCACCGGAGAATTATCTCCGGTGGCTATCTGAATCATTTTGTGTCTTTCACTGCTGATATTGCTCCAACAATTCTAAAATTTCACCAAATCCATATAATTCTGCGCCTTCTTTTGGAGTACGCTCCGCGGAGCCATCATCAAATACAGTACTTTCATCCACAGCAGCACCGTGCTCTAATAGCAACTTGACCAGTGCAATGTTTCCGGTTTCAACAGCCATCGGTAAACATCTCTGTGCTGCGTTGACATCGCAGCCGATGTCCAGTAGATATTGCACGGTTTCTATCTGTTCTGCCCAGCAGGCGTCCTGCAGGACACTGGAATCTCCGTTCGTGTCATCTGAATGGTAGTCCGGATCGTATCCGAGCGAAACCCAATATTGAATAATTGCTGTTTGTCCGGTCCTTGCTGCGTTTTTCATCGCATACCATGCCGTGGTTTCGTTCACGGGATAGCCATGCTGGATCAGCATCTGCGTAATTTCAACATTGCCGTTTTCGGATGCACCGTCCATAATATTATCAAACACTTCCCAGATACTTACTGTCCCGGTAATGACCGGAGTGCCACTGTCCAGTAAAAGTCGGCAAGCCTCCGTGCTGTTGTTTCGAATTGCGGTGCACAATGCCGCATCACGGCTTTCGGTGTCCCATGATCCCTGTTTCAGCAGGAAGTTCATCACATCGGTATTGTTCTGCATCGCTGCGATTTGCAACAGCGTGTTGTCAGCGGCATCTATGGTCTGAATGGTTCCAAAACCATCCGCAAGCAATAATCTGACAGTATCAGCATTGCAGAAGGCAACGGCGTGACAAAGCGTTTGCAATCGCTCTGCCTCAGAAAGATCGGTTTTCGTCGCCAATTCCTGCACCGTCGCATTGTCACCGCGAATCGCAGCATCAAAGATTGGCGTGAGAATTGTGCTCGTCTGCGACGAATCCAGCAAAGCAACTAATTTATGAATCCGCTGATAATGGGTATACGCGCCTTCAAAATCCAGTGCATGAGATAGCACCACAGGTGTCACCTCTGCACCATAGGAAAGCAACAGGTTCATTGCCGCCATATCGTCATCCAGTTGGACGGCGTAATCTAACGCTGTCCAACCTTCTTTATTCTGCTGCGATACATCTGCATCGTATCGTAAAAACAGTTCCGCATAATCAGCGGACGAATAATTTCCCTTTCCCGGCAAAAATCCATATTTCTGCGGTTCATAACCTGACGCATACATCAGCAGGGTGTTGCCGTTCCGGTCCGCATAATTTGCGTCACTTCCGTTTTTCAGCAATTGTTCTATGAACAGTGGACGCGGTGAAGGATTCCAAAGATATAAAATTGGGTTTTGCGAAACACCGTCTATTTTGACTTGATCCATGTCTGCGCCAGCTTCTGCAGCCGCTTGAATGCCGTCATAGTTTGGATGGATCAGAGCATTTGCCAAATTCTTGGATTCTGTGGTTGAATCAGATAGCTGTACATGACAACCACCCAAAATTAACACACCGAAACAGCAAACGAGAATTTGGATCATAGTTCGAATATATCTATTCATCAAGTTACTCCCCATGTAAAGCTTGCCTTTGAATAGTGGTAATTTATTGAATTATACAGTCGAATTTATAGTAGGTGGCAATGTACTCACAATATCAATACGAAAATCCTCCGTTGTCATAATATAATGAAGATACTCTTTGTTATCATATATATTCGACTGAAACATATCGATCTCTTTCACCCGATGAACTAACTCCGATTCATTGGTTATATAGAATCCAATGCACGGAGGAATTGCTCCCGATTTCTGTATATAATCATCATCTATATCTTGAGTAGTCAAATCACTACCTGAATTGTACTCAATTTTTACAATCTCAACATTTACATGAAAATGGATTTTGTATCGTTTGTCACTTAATGATCTCAACTCGATTAAGAGTCCATCCTCATTCCATGAATATCCATCAAGCATCATAGCATCATGATGTTTTTCGTACTCATTTTTGAAATACAACCATTCCTTGAACATTCTATACCTCCGATTCTCAATAGATGAGCATAGATAAATTTATCTATGCTCACCTATCTGTGACTTTTAATACCTAATTTTGATCTTTCCCTGTTGCAAGCACCAACGATTTTCTGTAGAACTCCAGTGAAGATTATAGGTGGTTCCATTTGCACCGGTACCAATATATGTTGTTTTGCCCTTACTATTGGTACTTGTTTTGATATTTGACAAGTTCAAAGAATCAAAATCTTTTTTAGCTGTGGAAAAACCATTGGATTGATTTCTTTCATATATAACATGGCTTCCTTTGGTTACATTTCTTTTGGTGCATTTGGATAGAATTTCATTCCATTTTGCGACCAGCTTATTGCAATCCAATTTATGATAATAGTTGAAATTGTCAGAATCGCCACCAAAACTATCGGCTGCGGCGACAGCAATAGATATTCCCGCGCCTACAGTAATTACGCCATCGGCTGTTAATGCAGTGCCAACACCCATAATCGCAACACCAACGCCTGTGGGTGCTGTGGCGGTACCAATACCAGCCATACCTCCACCAACAAACATCTCAAAAATGGACTTTGCACTTAACCCAATTCCTGCGGCAGCAACAATACCATCGCCTATCATTCTTCCTAAGTAATAGGAATCTTTAAAATTAGACTGATTCAAGAAATACGAATTGAGTTTACTGCTGGTGGTAAGATATGAAGTTAATTCCTGTTGTGTAGGCAGAGAAATGGATATTCGGTGGGTATTTATTAAGGCATTCAACAAATCAGCTTGTTTACCAACCACATTGATAAGGGCAGATGCAACCATGCCTCGCATTACATCTTGCCTACGAGTATAGTCTGTAAAATGCATTGTATAACTTTTAATGGTAGCTATTACAGACTGTACCCGTTCTTTAATCCATGTTTTTGCCTTATTTAATTGCTCAGTTGTCCAACTCTTTGCTGCCGTTCCCCATCTTTTGATCTGCGCGCTGGCATCAGACCATAAAGTCATTCCAGATGGATCAAATCCATTGATCGGATTATTCCCGCAATACCCATACCAATTCTCGCCGTCCTTGATGGGATCCTCCTGCGTGAACCGGTGGTCGGCAGGGTCGTAGAAACGATTCTGCGCGAAATACAGGTCAAGCACTTCGTCCCAAGTGTAGCCGGTGAAATTGTTGGCGTTGTCGATACCGCTGAAATTCGTGTCCGTGTAGGTTTCGGTCAGCGGATTGCCCCACGGGTCATAGATCGTGTGCGAGATTACCTTGCCGTTTTCATCTACGGCAAACAGTGTGCTGCCAAGGTGGCTGGTGCGATACCACACCTTGCGCACATCGTTTGCAGCAAAGTCGCTTTGCAGGTTCTCGCCGCCTTCGCCGCGCTTCGTGCCGGCTGCATAGCCGTACTCTGCGGAGATTCGGGTGCTGTTCTCATCGTACACATAACGCTGTGTGAAGCTGCCGTCCTCTGTTACCAGTATATCACGGTTAGCCGTAGAAAGATAGTCCACAACATAGTTCTTTGTTACGGTTTCAAAGTTGCTCTGGAATGTCGTGCCTACCTCGGTTTCCCATGTGCGCTGCCAGAAAAAGCGGCCGTCCATCAAGAAGTCCAGATAATCGGTGCCGTGCGAACCGTCCTTCAAGTCGGAGTTTGCATGACCGGCGTTCTTGTTGTCGCGCACCTGTACATTCTTAATGCGTGCATTGAGCGCATTGTAAGTATAGGTGCTGCTCTGGCCGTCCTCGGTCTTGCCGGTTTTCAGCTTGTTCTGTGCCGTGTAGGTATATTCGGTCGTGCCGTCCGGTGCAGCCTTCTTAATCAGATTGCCCGCCGCGTCATAGGTATAAGTGGTCGTACCGTCCTTACCGGTCTTGCTAACCAGACGGTTTTGCAGGTCGTAGGTGTAAGTGTTCGTGCCGTTGGAAAGCAGATTGCCCGCAAGGTCGTAGGAATACTTCGTATTCTTGCCTTCAACATTGGTGCGGATAAGCTGGTTTGCCTTATCGTAGTAGTAGCGTACCAGCTCGTCCTTTTTGGCAATGTCTACACCGGAACGGTTCTCACTTACGATATTGCCCGCGTCATCGTAGGTATACGCAGTCTGACGGCGTGTGCTGTTGCTCTTGGTGACTTCCTTTTGCAGCGTCAGCAGACCGGCGGCGTTATAATCATACTCGGTCGTGCTGCCGTCGCTGTGGCCTTCCTTGATTGTGCGTCCTTCCGCGTCGCGCGTGTAGGTAATGCCTGTGCCGTCATGGTCGGTCTGGGACTTCACATTGCCGAGACTATCATACGCGGTCGTAACAGCCTTGCCGTCGGGGTAGGTGATGGACAGACGGTTGCTTGCCGCGTCGTAGGTGTACGCCGTGGTCGTGCCGTCCTCATTTGTGACAGCGGTGGTGCGGGAAAGCGCGTCGAACGCAAATGCTACCGTGCCGTTTCCATCCTTGGCCGAGGTCATGTTGCCCGCCTTGTCATAGGCAAAGGTCGCAGTACCATCCGCGTCCTTGCGGGAAACCATGCGATACAACTTGTCGTAGGTGTACGCGGTCTGCTTGCCGTTTTCGTCAACCTGCGTCAGCACATTGCCTTCCTTGTCATGCGTGTAGGTAGTCACGCTGCCCAGCGGAGAGGTTTCGGTCAGCAGATTGCCCGCTGCATCATAGGCATAAGTGGTCGCGGCCTTCTCGTCACCGCCGCCGTACATCGTCGTGCCTGCGGTGTTGCCAAACGAATCATACCGGTACTCGAACATACCGCCTTCGGCGTTGGTCTTGGAAACAAGACGATTCAAGCCGTCATAGGTGTATATGGTCTTGTTCTTGTTGCCGTCGATCACCGCCGTCTGGTTGCCTGCAAGGTCGTATTCGTACTCGGTTGCATGGTTAAGCTGGTTGGTTTCCTTGACCTGCCGATTCATGCAGTCATACGCATACTTCACCCATTCGTTGTTGCGGTTGGTGTACTGAATGAGATTGTTGTTCGCATCATACTGATAAACGGCATACGCATTATTCGCGTCGGTTTCCTTGCGGAGATTACCGGCTGCGTCATAGGTGTAGGTAGTCGTTGCACCCAGCTTGTCCGTGGTTGCTGCTACTCTGCCGCGTGCGTCGTAAGTGTTGGTAACAACACCAGAAAGTGCGTCGGTTTCGGTCAGCACATTGCCGTTCTTATCGTAGGTGTAGGTCGTTGCGCTGCCATTTTCATCGGTTTCAGAAACGACACGACCCAGTGCGTCATAAGCAGACAAGGACACGCCGCCTTCTGCGTCGGTGGTCTTGAGCAGGTTATAGTTTTTGTCGTAGGTGTACTGTGTTGCATTGCCTTCACGGTCGGTGGAAACCAGCACATTGCCTACACCGTCATACTGCTTTGTTCCCGCATTACCCAGTCCGTCAATCGTTTTTATCACACGATATGCACCGTCGTACTCGCTCTTTGCGATTACTGTTCCGTCCTTGGTGACAGAAACCGTGTTGCCTACCTTGTCGTAGCCGTATTCGGTCACAACACCTACTGCGTTGGTTTCGGTATGCGTTCTGCCGAGTGCGTCATAGGTGTACTTGGTTGCATTGCCGTTCTGGTCGGTTACTTCGCTGACATTTCCGAGCGCATTGTAGGTATAGTGGGTTTCGCCGCCGTCCGCATAGGTGATAACAGTAATCTGGTCTTTGCGGTTGTACTGATACGAAGTTTTGTTGCCTTTCGGGTCAGTGACGGTGAGTTGGTTGCCGTTCGCATCATAGGTGGTAGCAGTCTTACCGCCGAGTTCGTCATAGCTTTCGGTCGTGCGTCCCAGCGCGTCATACACAGTGCGGGTCTTGCTGCCGTCTGCGTTAATTTGCTCTACGGCGCGTCCCAACAGGTCATAGATATACTTTGTCACATTGCCTTCGGGGTCGATAACACTAAGCTGATTGCCCGCAAGGTCATAGGTGTACGCGGTAACGCCGCCGAGTGCGTCCGTTTCGGTCAGCAGCCGTCCTGCCTTGTCGTAAGTGTAGGTGGTTTCGTTGCCTTCGCCGTCAATCTGCTTTACCGCTGCATTGATGGCGTTGTACTCGGTCTTGGTTTCATTGCCGTTTGCGTCCGTTGTGACAAGCAGATTGCCAACAGGGTCATAGGTATAGGTAGTCTTATTGCCTGCACCGTCGGTTTCGGTCTTGGTTCGTCCGAGTGCGTCATAGGTGTAGGTTTTCTTGTTGCCTTCTGCGTCGGTTTCCGAAACCGTACGTCCCATGCTGTCATACGCATAGGTCGTTTCGCCGTCCAGCGCGTCAATCGTCTTTGCTACACGGTCGAGTGCGTCATATTCATAGGTGGTCGCATTACCTTCTGCGTCCGTAGTCTGGATAAGCAGGCCGCGGTCGTTGTAGGTGTAGCGGGTTTCGTTGCCCTCTGCGTCTGTTACCGATACAAGCTGTGCGGTGTCCTGGTCATATTCATAGGTGGTTTCGTTGCCATTTGCATCCGTGCGTTTCAGCGGTTCACCGTTCGTGCCGTATTCGGTCGTTACCGTGCCGCCGAGCGCGTCCTTGGTCGAGGTGGTAAAGCCGTTGGCATTGTACTCATACGAGGTTTCACCGCCGAGTGCATCTACGGTTTTCAGCAGCTTGCCCGCCTTGGAGTAGGTATGCTTGGTCGTTGCGGTAGCCGTATCACTCACCTTGGTATGCTCTGCAACGATGCGGCCTACGGCATCGTATTCAAAGCTGGTAACGCCGCCTTCTGCGTCAGTGACAGAAAGCTGCCGTCCCTTATCGTCATACGCATAGGTAGTCTGATTGCCGAGTGCGTCCGTAACCGTAATCGGCAGACCGAGTGCATTATAGGTGTACGAAGTGGTATGTCCGTTCTTGTCGCGGAACTCGGTCAAGCTGTGTCCGGAGTAGGTATAGGTTTCCGTATTGCCGAGCGCGTCCGTGATAGACGCAATATCGCCGCCCGCTGTATAAGTCAGCGTCATAGCGGTATTATCCGCATAGCGAACCTTCGTCACATTGCCGCTGCTGTCGTACTCGTATGCGGTTGCACCGTTCAGACGGTCGCTTGCAGAGTTGGCGCGATAATCGCCGTCATAGGTGTTGGCGGTGGTGTATTCCGTGCCGTCGATAACTGTTCCGATTTTCTGGATGTTGCGGTGGTTATCGTAGTAGTAGCGCGTTTCAAGCCCATTAGCATCTACACAGGTCGTAACACGCGCTTCATCGTCATAGGAAACGGTGGAAACAGTGGGAATGTCCGCATTGATAAAGGTCTGCTTTACCACACGGCCTATGCCGTCATACTCGTTCTTAATATAGACTTCGCCTTCAAAGTCGGTAGCACTGTTCAGATAGCCGTTGCCATCGTAGGTATAGTGCAGCGTATCACCGTCCGCATTGGTAACGCCGGTCAGAAGATCGTTGTCATGCTCATACGATACGGTGCGGCTTGCGTTATCGGTCACGGACGAAATATGTCCGTTCGACCATGCCAGCGTATAGCTGCCTGCAATGCCGTCAATCTCGGTCAGTTCATCGCCGTTGTAGGTAAGCTGTGCTACCTGCGTACCATCGGGATTAGAGATGGTACGCAGCTTGCCGTCATTCGAGAAAATGAACGCTGCGCCGTCCTCGTGCGTCATGCGGTAGCCGCCTGCCGCATCTTCCAGAACAAAGCCGCTGTCTGCCAGAGAATCATAGCCGCCGCCACGGAGCGTAAGGAAGATTTGCTCCTCACCGCCAGGCATTGTCACACGGATAATACCACGGTCATTGATGAGCGAATAGTCATAGCTGTGCGTAAAGCCAGTACCCAGCGCACCCTTGTCGTAGCGCGAGTTGTAAACACGAAGGAAGGTCAGCGGGATAATGCCTTCCAGCTTCAAGTCCTCGTACATGAAGTTGTATGCACCTGTTACCATGTTTACAGGGTCAAGGTTCTGGTAGTCCAGCACCAAGCCTTCCAGTTCGGGGAAACCGGTCAATTCATTGCACGCCAGACTGCCGCTGACAAACTGCTCGTACAGCTTCTTGCGTACTTCATCGGACAAGCTGCCTTCCAGCATGAGGAATGCTGCCGTGCCATCTTCACCGACAACATAATCACGGTAGTCTACCAGCAGTTCGGTACTGACCGCAAACTTTTTCTTGCCGTTCTCCTGCTTCTGCGGCCAAGTATAGTTCTGACCGTGCGTGTGGCTGTCATCACTGCCGGTACACTCGACATTCTTATCCGGTCTGCCGAGCGGTTCAATTTCTACGGTCAGATAAAATACATCTTCATCGAGGTTCGGACCGATAATCGGAATACCATTGAGAGAGCCATCCCATATAAGCGTGTGCTTCATCATGGATACCGGCTCAATATCTTCACCGGCAAAGTTCTTGTCTGCTTGATAAATGCCGTCCTCGGACAGTTCTACCAAACCGCCGTCCGTTTTTGTAGCCGGTGTGTAGGGCGATACCATAGTGTCCGGTGAATCTTCGGGAAGCCATGCTTTAACATCGTTTGCACCGGAGAGCAGATAATTCTCTACAATCGAGCCGACAAATTCTTTCTTCAATCCATCGTCCGAAGGACTGCGGACATAGACATTGATATTCACATACTGCGTAAGCTGATACCCAAATTCCAGTTCCAGATAACCGGTATGCGGGTCGAATGTGCCGCCCTTGATTTCCGCTGCCTGCGCGTCGATGATTGGCACGAATCCAATCACCATGCAAAAGCACAGGAACAGAGAAACTACTCTGCGGACTAATGCTTTCTTCATAAGTTTACCTCCAACTATTCAGGAGTTCTTCCGTTTCTAATTCTTTCTATCAGTGCTTGTGCGTGATAGCGGCTTCCATGATGTTGCCATACGCCCAGTTGCTCTGGCTGACATCGGGGAACGGACAAGCCATGCTGTGCAGTTCGGTTGCCATTTCATAGTTTCTGCCGAGCATACGGTTTATCATCGTTACGGTTTCAGCGCGGGTGATGTACTGCTCCGGTCGGAAGGTGCCGTCCGTATAGCCGCTGATTAAGCCGTACTGCACCGCTTGACGAATATAGCTGCTGTACCATTTGCCGTCTGCCACATCAGAGAAGGTCTTGGTACTGCCGTTCATAATCAAGCCTTCCTTCGCTGCGATACGCGACAAGGCTGTTGCCATCTCTGCACGAGTGATTGCAAATTCCGGTTTGAACACGCCGCCGTTATAGCCGACCATGTAGCCTTCCTTGGACGCTGCTTCAACCCAGCGATACGACCAGCGGTTATTGGCAATATCGGTATACGAGGATTGCTCCGGTTCGGCAGTTTCCTTTTCCAACGCGTCAATCAGCATTTTCGCGGTCTGTTCGCGGGTGATATTGCGTTCGGCATGGAACATACCATCGGTAAAGCCGTTGATATACAGCTTGTGTTCTGCCTTGGGCGTTGCAGGTGTGCCGCCGCCACCGCCGCCGATACCGCCGCCGCCGATACCGCCGCCGCCACCGCTGGTAACATCGGTAGTGAGGGTCAGCTTTACCTTGGAGTATTCAGAGCCGGTGTTGTCCTTGATTTGGATTGTGATACTGAAATTCGTATTCTGCGGAATATCCGTCAATGCCTTCACATAGATACCGCTGCTATCCGCAGTAACCTGCACCTTGGTATCATCGAAGGTGACAACATACTCGTCCGGTCTAAGCAGCACTTTTGCCGTGCTGCCGGTAGTCAGCGACTTGTTCAGCAGCAGCGCATACAGGTTTACCGTGCCGTCCTTGCTGACCGTAACCGTGGAACGAGTGCTGGTAAGCTGATACTGTTCGCTTGCTGCACCATCTGTAAAGTTACCGCTGTTGTTCGGCATATCCTTCAAGACAGCGCCGGTCATGTAGTTATTGTTCAGATAGACCTTTGCGCCTGCGTCATGACGTGCTTTGAGCGTAGCAGGAACTAAACCGCGCAGATAAGTGTTTTCCAAATGAATCTCGGTCAACGCAGTCTGTGTAAATGCGTCCGGTAATACACCGCGCAGAGGGTTCGTGTCCAGCGCGAGATATTGCAAGCCTGCCAGATTAGCAATACCGGCAGAGATTTCGCCTTCCAGCTTGTTTTCGGACAGGTCTAAAATCTGCAAACCGGAAAGCGAGTACAGCGTTTCGGGAATCGTGCCGGTCATGCCGCATTGCCACGCCGAAAGAGAGATAAGATTCGTCAGCGCGGACAGGTCGGGAATCGTGCCGCCGATAACGTTTTCTGAAAGGTTCAAGTATTTCAGACTGCTCATACCGGCAACTGCCGCAGGAAAACCGCCGGTCAACTGATTTCCCATGAGGTTCAGCACCTCAATCTGGGTATTGCTCAAAATCGTATCCGGTATCGTACCGGTGTACTGATTGTCTTTGAGAACCAGCGTTTTCAATGCGGGCATTGTGCCAAATTCGGAAGGAATCGCACCTGCATAATCATTACCGCCTAAATCCACATTCTGCAATTTCGGGAGCGTATAGAGCGCAGATGGAATATCTCCGCTCAAATGATTATCCGAGAGGAACAGATACCGCAATTCACTAAGTTCCCCGATTGCAGCCGGTATATGTCCGGTGATGTTTCGGCCTTTCAGACCAATGCTCTTGATTTCTACAAGGTCTTCCGCTCCGGTGATGGTATCCAGTGTGCGTTGCTGTGCGTTCAGAAGACGCTCAATCTCATTGATGAACCATGTCTGTCCATCACAGGCGGCAATAAACCGTTTGGCATATTCCGTCTGTGGGTTTGGCGTAAAGTCCGCTGCGCCTGCCGTGAGTGGTGCGTATAGCTGCAACAGCAAGGCTATTACAAGCAATACGCTGATTCGTGTGCGTTTCATTTTTCGATCGCTCCCTTTCTTTTGCGCCCAAACAGTTAAAAAAGGGCGCAGTACCGCATGGATAGTAGTCCACACAGTATTGCGCTGTTTCTTAAAATGCGGGGACTGGTTAGGTAACTGGCTGTCATGCGATTGCAGAGCAATCGTTTAGACCCTATAGCTTTGCGCCGCAGAGTTTCCTCTGTTTTGCCATTTCTGCCATTCTCCTAAGAGTTTGGGTTTTTAGTTAATTAAATTGTACTAAGTTGCTTGGCATTTGTCAATTATTACTTTGTCAATTTCAACAAAAGTCCTTTTGTACTTAAACAAGTAATTGTTCAAAATTGCAGACTGCTTACGTCGGAAAGGGTCTACTGTTATAGACTTCAAAAGATTTCTCTCTGCGTTCGCCGCCGCGAGAATGGTGAGGGGGTGCTGCGGCTGTGGGTAACTGCCGCAAGGGAGTTATCCATAACCGCAGCAGGGGGAGAGGAAAGACGCGGGCGGCGCGGATTTCGTTCCTCTCCCCCTTAACGCGCCGCTGTACATCTGTTCTGTACAGGTGCGTTTCGGAATTTATTTGTCCGAATTGTCGGGAAAACCAAAATATTTTTACGGAAAGTGGTCAATTATTTGACCACTTTTGCTTTGCCGAAACTGCCGATTTAGGACTATGCAACAAATGTTCGATTGCAAAGTGTTACGAGGACAAGAATATTGCATTTTTGCAACTTTTCTGTGTACCAAAGTTTAATTATGAATCAAATGTGAACAATTTCTGCCCCGATTGACTTTGTTCTGTATATACGGTATGATAGAATCCCAATCAAAGATGAAAGCCTAAACTCCATACTTATCTTAGCTTTCTTTAATTTTGGTTTCGGTGATACATGGCTTGTCAGCAAATATGCATAGTAACGCAATGCACAGACAGGCCGAATAGCAAAAAGCAGGAGGTTAATTGGACTTTGACAACTGAATAAAGCTCCATCTGTAACGAATTTTCCGTGTCGGGCAACCGACAAGCCGCTTCGATAAAACAGCCGGTCAGCTACCGGCGTGGCGAGAACAGCGGAAAAGGATACTCCCCACCGGCAGAATAGGATTCGGGTGAGAGGTGTCGTAAGTCAATCGGCAAGTGTAAGAATACGAGCGTGAATAAACTGTTCACGGCAGTATGGAGTGTAAATATGCCGCTTACAATTTTATGATTGTTATGATATAATATTAGCGTTGTTGGCTGTGCCATCACCGTTACAAACACAAGGAGTAAACGATGATTACAGCAATACAGAAACCCAAAAGAAAGTATGGAGAAGGCAGTATATACCAGCGAAACGACGGCCGCTGGGTAGCAAAGTATAAGAGCGTGAATATGCTCAAACCGTGTGTTGTGTACGCTAAGAGCGAATCCGAAGCAAAGCGCAAGCTGCGCGAACTCAAAAAGGACGCTGCAAAAGGTCTTGTCAAAAGCACAAGCAGGCGTTTCGGTGATTACGCCGACCAGTGGTTATACACTTTCAAGCTGCACTCGGTTGAGGACAGCAGCTTCGACAAATACGAAAGTGCTTATTTGACGCATATTAAGCCTGCGTTTGGCAAAATGCAGCTTGCGTCTATTCACAGTGAGCAGTTGCAAAAACTGCTTGTTGAAAAGAGTCAGACGCTTTCGCTCACTGTTGTCAAAATCATTTATATCATTCTTTCCGAAATTTTTTCTTATGCTCATTCTGAGGGCGATCTCTCACGGAATCCTATGCACAATGTCAAGATGCCGAAGAAAGCGACCTTTAAACCGGAACGCGAAATTGTTGCGCTGGAAAGCGACGAAGTGCGGGCAGTCGAACGGATTGCAGAAATGAAAAATAAAAATGGTAGACCCTGTATCATGCAGGCACACGCATTGGTCTTTCTGGTGCATACCGGTTTGCGGTGCGGTGAGTTTTTAGCACTCAAATGGTCTGACATTGATTTTGAAAGCAGAATTGTTACGGTGAACAAAAATCTGTCGATGGTCTACGACCGCGACAAGGACGGCGTGCGTATCAAGCATAAGAAAGCACGGATTAAGTGTACCAAAACGGCAAGCGGCAACCGCATTGTGCCGTTGAACACAAAAGCGATTGCCGCTTTGAACAGTCTGAAAGCTGTCTATCGTGAAATGGATATTGTCAGCGATTCCGTTGCGGTAACGCGCAAGGGTACAACACTGAGCAGCGACCAGCTTCGCCGTGTTCTGCGTCGCGTATTGGCGTATGCCGGTATCGACAAGCCGTTCACACTTCACCAGCTTCGTCACACCTTTGCTACACAGGCACTTAACGCCGGTATTCCGATTACCGTAGTAAGCAAGTGGCTCGGACACGCGAATATATCTGTTACTTATAACACCTATATTCATGTGTTGGAATCCGCAGAAGCTGCAGCAGTAGAGCTTCTTGAAGCCATTTGAAAAATCTAAAATCCGTTTGGTTTCATTTTGGTGTCACGACCAAATCAAAAGGTTGAAATCGGTAGATATACTGTGGATATTTCGGAAAGTGTTAAGAAAACTGTAGTTTCGCGACAGCCTCAAAAGAGACGCTTTCGCGTCTCTTTTTCAGGTTTCATGTTCTTTGCACCACTCATTGAGCGTTTCCCGATCGGTGCCTTGCATGGAACAGGCGGTGCCGCAATCCCGTTCATTGGGCGGCAGCGCGATACCCTCGCTCATCTTTTCCTGTTCCCTCGCGGCCACTGCCGGTTTGCTGCGGCGCAGCCACTCGAACGCCTTCTCGGCCGCCCGTAGCTGATAGCGGTTTTCGTGTTTTTCCGACATAATTGCATCCCTCCCTCGCATAGTATGCGCAGGAAAGAAGATTTTACGCACAAAAAAACTCCCATGCCGAAGCATGGGAGCTTGTAAATTGCGTTATGCTATTGCTTAACTGAAATTAAGCGTTGATAGCGGTTACAACGCCGGAACCTACGGTGCGGCCACCCTCACGGATAGCGAAACGCAGGCCTTCCTCGATAGCGATCGGGGTGATCAGCTCAACGTCCATCTCAACGTTATCGCCCGGCATGCACATCTCAGTGCCTTCCGGCAGAGTGATAACGCCAGTTACGTCGGTGGTACGGAAGTAGAACTGCGGACGGTAGTTGTTGAAGAACGGAGTATGACGGCCGCCCTCTTCCTTCTTCAGAACGTATACCTGACCGTGGAACTTGGTGTGCGGGTGAATGGAGCCCGGCTTAGCCAGAACCTGGCCGCGCTCAACCTCGGTCTTCTGAATACCACGGAGCAGAGCACCGATGTTGTCGCCTGCTTCAGCGTAGTCGAGCAGCTTGCGGAACATCTCGATACCGGTTACAACGGTCTTGCGCGGAGCGTCCATCAGACCAACGATCTCAACTTCCTCGCCCATCTTCAGCTGGCCACGCTCTACACGGCCGGTAGCTACGGTACCACGACCGGTGATGGAGAATACGTCCTCGACCGGCATGATGAACGGCTTGTCAGCAGCACGGTCCGGGGTCGGGATATAGGTGTCAACAGCTTCCATCAGGTCGCGGATGCACTTGTACTCCGGAGCGTTCGGATCGGTGGAGTCAGAGGTCAGAACGTTCAGAGCGGAGCCACGGATTACCGGAACGTCGTCGCCCGGGAAATCGTAAGAGGACAGCAGCTCACGGATCTCCATCTCAACCAGGTCGAGCAGCTCCTCGTCGTCTACCTGATCAGCCTTGTTCATGAAGACAACGATATACGGAACGCCTACCTGACGGGACAGCAGGATGTGCTCGCGGGTCTGCGGCATCGGGCCGTCAGCAGCGGATACAACCAGGATAGCACCGTCCATCTGAGCAGCGCCGGTGATCATGTTCTTAACGTAGTCGGCATGGCCCGGGCAGTCAACGTGAGCGTAGTGACGGTTAGCGGTGTGATACTCAACGTGTGCGGTGTTGATGGTAATGCCGCGCTCCTTCTCCTCCGGAGCCTTGTCGATTGCGTCGTATGCCTGATACTCAGCATCGCCCTCGAGAGCCAGAACCTTGGTGATTGCAGCGGTCAGAGTGGTCTTGCCATGGTCAACGTGGCCGATGGTGCCAATGTTAACGTGCGGCAGAGAACGGTCAAATTTTTCCTTTGCCATTGTGGATATCCTCCTCGTAAAATGAATTAAAAGTCATGTTGCATTTATTTTACTGCATTTCGAGAAAAAATGCAATAGGGTGCAGCAGATTTTAGTCGTTGTTTTTGTTACGGTTGTCGATGATCTTCTCCTGAATGCTCTTCGGCACTTCAGTGTAGTGGCTCGGCTGCATGGTGTACTGGCCACGGCCCTGGGTGCGGGAACGCAGAGCAGTTGCGTAACCGAACATCTCGCTCAGCGGAACGCCGGCAGAGATAGCCTGTACGCCGCCGCGCGGCTCCATGCCCTGGATCTGACCACGACGGGAGTTCAGGTCGCCGATAACGTCGCCCATGTACTCCTCCGGTACCATTACGTCAACCTGCATGATCGGCTCCATCAGAACTGGATCAGCCTTCTTCATAGCTTCCTTGAACGCCATAGAACCAGCGATCTTGAACGCCATTTCAGAGGAGTCAACTTCGTGGTAAGAGCCATCATACAGGGTTACCTTAACGTCAACAACCGGGTAGCCTGCGAGGATACCAGCCTGCATAGCGCCCTGGATACCCTGATTAACAGGCTCGATATATTCCTTCGGGATAGCACCGCCAACGATCTTGTTGATGAACTCGTAGCCCTTGCCGGACTCGTTCGGCTCAACGATGATCTTAACATGGCCGTACTGGCCCTTACCACCGGACTGACGAGCGTACTTCTGATCAACGTCAGCGGAGCGGCGGATGGTCTCCTTGTAAGCAACCTGAGGAGAACCTACGTTAGCCTCTACCTTGAACTCGCGCAGCAGACGGTCAACGATGATCTCCAGATGAAGCTCGCCCATACCAGCGATAATGGTCTGGCCGGTCTCTTCATCGGTGTAGGTCTTGAAGGTCGGGTCCTCTTCTGCCAGCTTAGCCAGCGCGATACCCATCTTCTCCTGACCAGCCTTGGTCTTCGGCTCGATCGCAACACGGATAACCGGGTCCGGGAACTCCATAGACTCGAGGATGATCGGGTGCTTCTCATCACACAGCGTATCGCCGGTGGTGGTGTTCTTAAAGCCGATGCCCGCAGCGATATCACCGGAATATACGCAGTCGATATCCTGACGATGGTTAGCGTGCATCTGCAGAATACGGCCCAGACGCTCGCGCTGATCCTTGGTAGCATTCAGCACGGAGGAACCAGCGGTGATGGTGCCGGAGTATACGCGGAAGAACGTCAGACGGCCAACGAACGGGTCGGTAGCGATCTTGAACGCCAGCGCGGAGAACGGCGCATCATCAGAAGACGGACGGGAATCCTCCTCGTCGGTCTGCGGGTTTACACCCTTGATGTCCGGGATGTCGGTCGGAGCCGGCATGTATTCGATAACAGCGTCCAGCAGCGGCTGTACGCCCTTGTTGCGGTATGCGGTGCCGCAGAGTACCGGAACGATCTCGTTGGCGATACAGCCCTTGCGGATTGCAGCCTTAACTTCCGGAATGGTCAGCTCTTCGCCCTCGAGGTACTTCATCATGAGGTCCTCGTCCAGCTCAGCAACGTGCTCCCACAGTTCGTCGTGGTACTGCTGAGCCTTCTCCATCATGTCAGCCGGAATTTCCTCATCGCGGATATCCTTGCCGAGGTCATCGTAGTAAACCTCAGCGCGCATGGTGATCAGGTCGATGATACCCTTGAAGGTATCCTCAGAGCCGATCGGCAGCTGAACCGGAACAGCGTTGCACTTCAGACGGTCCTTCATCATGCCGACTACGTTGTAGAAATCAGCACCCATGATGTCCATCTTGTTTACGAACGCCATACGCGGAACCTTGTACTTGTCAGCCTGATGCCAAACGGTCTCAGACTGCGGCTCTACGCCGCCCTTTGCACAGAATACGGTTACAGAACCGTCCAGTACACGCAGGGAGCGCTCTACCTCTACGGTAAAGTCAACGTGGCCCGGGGTGTCGATGATGTTGATACGATGCTCCGGGAACTGATGAGTAGAGCCGGACCAGTGGCAGGTGGTAGCTGCGGAGGTGATGGTGATACCACGCTCCTGCTCCTGCTCCATCCAGTCCATGGTAGCGGTACCGTCGTGGGTATCGCCGATCTTATGGTTTACACCGGTGTAATACAGAATACGCTCGGTGGTAGTGGTCTTACCGGCGTCGATGTGCGCCATGATGCCGATATTTCTGGTTCTTTCCAGGGAATATTCTCTAGGCATATTGCTCTCCTTTCAAAGCGTTATGCGGAAACCGACAGATTAGTAGCGGTAGTGTGCGAACGCCTTGTTCGCCTCTGCCATCTTGTGGGTATCCTCGCGCTTCTTAACAGCACCGCCCAGATTGTTGCAAGCGTCCAGGATCTCGCCTGCCAGACGCTCACGCATGGTCTTTTCAGAACGAGCGCGGGAGTACTTGGTGATCCAACGCAGGCCCAGGGTCTGACGACGCTCCGGGCGAACTTCCATCGGCACCTGGTAGGTAGCGCCGCCTACACGGCGAGCCTTAACTTCCAGGGTCGGCATGATGTTTTCCATAGCCTCGGTGAAAACCTCCAGCGGTTCACGACCGGTCTTTTCACGAACGATATCGAAAGCACCATAAACAACCTTCTGCGAAACGCCCTTCTTGCCGTCGAGCATGATAGAGTTTACCAGCTTGGTGACGAGCTTGGAATTATAAAGCGGATCGGGCAGAACGTCTCTCTTGGGGACATTACCTCTTCTTGGCACTTTACTTCCCTCCTTCAAAAATATTTGATTTCATAGGTACTTCGGCGGATCTTTGACCGCCGTTGTTCATGCCTGTCCGAGGTAAAGGCCCGATTTATACAATCGGAACTAAAATGCCTCAGACAAAGCATAGCTGCTTTGCTGAAAAATAACTTTCTCGCAAAACCTTGTGGGTTGGCTCCTTTGGCGGAGTAATTATCGCTTGTACACTTTGTAATGCACGCGCGTTTTGAGCAAGTATGGTCGTGTGAGACAAGGCGCAGCCACACGCCGCGTACAAAGGTACGCAAGTGCGGATGCAACGCAGTATCACGCGATCAGACGCCGCTCAAAAGATTACTTGCCTGCCTTCGGGCGCTTCGCGCCATACTTGGAACGAGCCTGACGACGGTTAGCAACACCCTGGGTATCCAGAGTACCACGGATGATGTGGTAACGAACACCAGGAAGGTCCTTTACACGACCGCCGCGAACCATAACTACAGAGTGCTCCTGCAGGTTGTGGCCTTCACCGGGGATGTAAGCGGAAACTTCCATCTGGTTGGTCAGCTTTACACGAGCTACCTTACGAAGAGCAGAGTTCGGCTTCTTCGGGGTCATGGTCTTAACCGTGGTGCAAACGCCGCGCTTCTGCGGAGCGGACTGATCGGTAGCCTTCTTCTTCTGAGAGTTGTAGCCTACCTGAAGAGCCGGTGCCGTAGACTTGGTAACGACTGCCTCACGACCCTTACGGACGAGTTGGTTAAAAGTTGGCATTTTATTTCCTCCTTCTTTCAAAGATATTTATGAAAAGCGCGTTTTGCGCGATTCAACAAAGAAAAATCAGTGCAGAACTACGACTACTGCCGCGCCGACATCAATGCCGACCGCATCGCCGAGCTCCGTCATCGTGGTGACCTCGGTAACTTCCATACCGTGTTCACTGCAAAGCTCATAAATCGGTCCAACGACTCGTTTTTCTGCGTCCAGCGCAACAAAGACCTGTGCGGCTGCGCCGTCCCGAATCGCTTTTTTCGACTGCTTTACACCGATCACCTTGTGCGCCGTGTGAAGTTCTGAAAGCATAATACTCCTCCTATACGGCATACTCCCATAGTATACGGGTTTGTCCCCCTGTTGTCAAGTGTTTTCTCGAAATTTTTTATTTTTTACGAGATTTTTCTTTTCCAGAGGATTTTCGCGGAAATCGGCGCTTGCGAAGCGAGGGAATCTCGCCTGCCCGGCGGGGGCACAAGAGGATAGACAACCTACGGTTTTCCACCCTCTTGTGAATCTCCCCTTTTCCCTTAGATAGCACGGCGAAATTTGCAGAGCTGAGACTATAAGGGAACGCCAGAGGATTTTTTCTTCCGCAGGACGCACTTTGTGCGCCCATGTATCCGCATATTCGCATTGTCGGATACCGTACTGCTACACATGCGGTCTACTCTACGCGGGGCGCGGCACCAACCGTGCCGCGCAACTCGTTTGCGCGTTATGACGGACGGCACCTGCGAACTTTTTCTGATATTATGCTTATCTCTGCGCAATTTCCACTCTTTCGGTAATTCTCCATTCTCAATTTTCCATTCGGCACATGCAAAAACAGGAGAACACCTTACAGTGTTCCCCTGTTTTGTTTAATCTATACAGCGTTTTCGGCTTTCTGCAAATCAGTCGAGATTTACAGTCTGCTCGTAGTGACCGGTGCAGTAATCGGACACACCCGAGCCAGCCGGAATCAGCTTGCCGATGATTACGTTCTCCTTCAGGCCCATCAGCGGATCGACCTTGCCCTTGATTGCAGCGTCGGTCAGTACGCGGGTGGTCTCCTGGAAGGATGCAGCGGACATCCAGGAATCGGTTGCGAGGGATGCCTTGGTGATACCCATGAGGGTCGGCTCTGCAACAGCCAGACGGAGACCTTCCTCGCCGGCGTCGATGCGTGCCTGCACCTTGTTGTTGTAATCCTCGAACTCGAGCCAGTCCATAACAGAACCCGGCAGAACCTCAGCGTCGCCTGCGTCCTCAACGCGAACCTTGCGCATCATCTGACGAACGATAACCTCGATATGCTTATCGTTGATATCTACGCCCTGCTGACGGTAAACCTTCTGAACTTCCTTGATCTCGTAGTCGTGAACGGCGCGAGGATCGAGGATACGCAGAATGTCATGCGGGTTGAGCGAGCCTTCGTTCAGCTGGAAGCCCTGCGGAATCTCCTGACCGTCGGTTACGCGGATACCGGAGGACGAAGCCAGCTGGTAGGAACGCATATCGCCGGTCTGCGGGTTGACGATGTTGACGGTCTTGACGGTGGTGCGCTTGGACTCCTCGATGGAGACCATGCCGCCGATCTCGGCCAGCGTTGCAGCCTTCTTCGGCTTGCGGGCCTCGAACAGCTCCTCAACTCGCGGAAGACCCTGCGTAATATCCGAACCTGCGACACCGCCGGTATGGAAGGTACGCATGGTAAGCTGGGTACCCGGCTCGCCGATGGACTGTGCTGCGATGATACCGACAGCCTCGCCCTTGCCGACCGGCGTGCCCATTGCCAGGTTGATGCCGTAGCAGTGCGCGCAGACACCCTTGCGGGCACGGCACTCGAGCACGGAGCGGATCTGAACGCGGGTGATGCCTGCGCCGACAACCGCATCGGCGTCAGCCTCGGTCATCATCTTGCTCTTCGGTACGATAACCTCGCCGGTCTCCGGATTTACGATATCGTCAACCGGGAAGCGGCCGAGCAGACGCTCGCGCAGCGGCTCGATGATCTGGTTGCCTTCCTTGATATCCTCTACCCAGATACCCTTGGTTGCGCCACAGTCGTCCTCGCGGATGATAACGTCCTGAGAAACGTCTACCAGACGGCGGGTCAGGTAACCCGAGTCAGCGGTACGCAGTGCGGTATCGGCCATGCCCTTTCGAGCACCGCGGGCAGCGATGAAGTATTCGAGTACGGTCAGGCCTTCACGGAAGTTGGACTTGATCGGGATTTCGATGGTCTTACCGGAGGCGGATGCCATCAGGCCTCGCATACCGGCCAGCTGACGGATCTGGTTGATAGAACCACGGGCACCGGAATCAGCCATCATGTGAATCGGGTTGTAGCGCTGCTCCTTCATGTTGGCCTGCAGCTTTGCGGTAACCTTCTTGGTGGTCTCTTCCCACTCGGCTACGGTCAGACGGTAGCGCTCCTGATCGGTGATAAAGCCGCGCTTGTACTTGCGGTCGATCTTGGCAACCTTCTTCTCGGACTCGCGGATCATCTCGTCCTTGCCGTCCGGCACGAGCATGTCGGCTACGGCTACGGTCAGCGCACCCTTAGTGGAGTACTTGTAGCCCATCGCCTTGATGGAGTCGAGCACCTCAGCGGTGATATGGAAGCCGTGTACGCGGATACACTTGTCAATGATCTTGCCAAGCTCCTTCTTGCCGCAGGTGAACATGATCTCAAGATCAAACTTCTTGGACGGATCCGAGCGGTCAACAAAGCCGAGGTCCTGCGGGATGCGCTCGTTGAAGATCAGGCGGCCCGGGGTCGCGTCTACGATAGCGGACTCGGTCTTGCCGTTTACTTCCTTGGACAGACGAACCTTGATCGGCGCGTGAATGCCAACGATACCCTCGTTGTACGCCATCAGAGCCTCGTCCACGTTGCGGAATACCTTGCCGGCGCCCGGCTCGGTATCGCGGTCGATGGTCAGGTAGTAGGAGCCGAGGACCATATCCTGAGACGGAATGGTAACCGGCTTGCCGTCCTGCGGCTTGAGCAGGTTGTTCGCGGACAGCATCAGCAGACGGGCCTCAGCCTGTGCCTCTGCGGACAGCGGAACGTGAACTGCCATCTGGTCGCCGTCAAAGTCGGCGTTGAATGCGGTACATACCAGCGGATGCAGGCGGATCGCACGGCCTTCTACGAGGACCGGCTCGAACGCCTGAATACCCAGACGGTGCAGGGTCGGTGCACGGTTCAGCATAACCGGATGACCCTTGATGATGCCTTCGAGCACGTCCCATACCTCGGGCTTTGCACGCTCTACCATCTTCTTGGCGGACTTGATGTTCTGTGCGGTGCCGTCCTCAACCAGCTTCTTCATAACGAACGGCTTGAACAGCTCGAGTGCCATTTCCTTCGGCAGACCGCACTGATAGATCTTCAGATCCGGGCCTACGACGATAACCGAACGGCCGGAGTAGTCAACTCGCTTGCCGAGCAGGTTCTGACGGAAACGGCCCTGCTTGCCCTTCAGCATGTCGGACAGGGACTTGAGTGCACGGTTGTTCGGGCCGGTGACCGGACGGCCGCGGCGGCCGTTATCAATCAGGGCGTCAACAGCCTCCTGCAGCATGCGCTTCTCGTTGCGCACGATGATATCCGGCGCACCCAGCTCGAGCAGACGCTTGAGACGGTTGTTGCGGTTGATCACGCGACGGTACAGGTCGTTCAGGTCGCTCGTTGCGAAGCGGCCACCGTCCAGCTGTACCATCGGACGGATTTCCGGCGGGATGACCGGAACAACGTCCATGATCATCCACTCCGGGCGGTTGTGCGACAGACGGAAGGATTCTACAACCTCCAGTCGCTTGATGATGCGCAGGCGCTTCTGGCCGGAAGCCTCACGCAGCTCTGCGGTCAGCTCCTTGGAGAGCTGGTCGAGGTCCAGCTCCGCGAGCAGCTCCTTGATGGACTCCGCGCCCATGCCGGCACGGAAGTCCTCGTCGTACTTTTCACGCATGTCGCGGTACTCAGCCTCGGTCAGGATCTGCTTCTTCATCAGCGGCGTGTCGCCCGGATCGATTACGATATAGTTCGCAAAGTACAGGACCTTCTCCAGCACACGCGGGCTGATATCAAGGATCAGGCCCATGCGGGACGGGATGCCCTTGAAGTACCAGATGTGCGATACCGGCGCTGCCAGCTCAATGTGGCCCATGCGCTCGCGGCGGACCTTGGCCTTGGTGACCTCAACGCCGCACTTGTCGCAGATCTTGCCCTTGAAGCGGACCTTCTTGTACTTGCCGCAGTGGCACTCCCAGTCCTTGGTCGGTCCAAAGATACGCTCGCAGAACAGGCCATCGCGTTCCGGCTTGAGCGTACGGTAGTTAATGGTTTCGGGCTTCTTTACCTCGCCGTAAGACCACTGGCGGATCAGCTCGGGCGAAGCCAGACCGATCTTAATGGCGTTAAACGTATGATATCCCATATATTTTAAGATGCTCCTTCCCTATTCACAGATGATTTCACTTACGCTCAGCCTTATTCGCCCAGACCGTCGTCGAAATCACCTTCGGCATCGTCACCGCCATCCTCGGCGGGGTTATCCAGTGCAAAGAGATCGGTGTCGCCTTCCTCGGCATCGTTGATGCCGAAGCCTGCTGCGGTGAACTCGTCATCCGCGCCGGAGACAGCCTGCTCCATCGGACGGGTGTACTCAGCGGTCTCCTCGTCGTCGTCCTCAGACAGCTCGATCACTTCCATGTTCTCGTCCAGAACCTGAATATCCAGACACAGAGCCTGCAGCTCCTTGGTGAGTACCTTGAAGGATTCCGGAACGCCCGGCTGCGGTACGTTGTGACCCTTGACGATCGCCTCGTAGGTCTTGACACGGCCGGTGATATCGTCGGACTTGACGGTCAGGATCTCCTGCAGGGTATATGCGGCGCCGTATGCTTCCAGCGCCCAAACTTCCATCTCGCCGAAGCGCTGGCCGCCGAACTGCGCCTTGCCGCCCAGAGGCTGCTGGGTTACGAGCGAGTACGGGCCGGTCGAACGGGCATGGATCTTATCGTCTACCAGATGATGCAGCTTGAGGTAGTACATATAACCAACGGTTACGCGGTTATCGAACTTCTCACCGGTACGGCCGTCGTATACGACGCTCTTGCCGTCCTCGTTAACGCCTGCTGCAACCAGCGTCTCCTTGATATCCTCGAGCGTTGCGCCGTCGAATACCGGGGTCTCGACCTTCCAGCCGAGCTTCTTGGCTGCGAAGCCAAGGTGAACCTCGAGCACCTGACCGATGTTCATTCGGGACGGTACGCCCAACGGGTTCAGTACGATGTCGAGCGGACGGCCATCCTCCAGGAACGGCATATCCTCCTGCGGCAGAATGCGGGAAACGACACCCTTGTTACCATGACGGCCTGCCATCTTATCGCCGACAGAGATCTTGCGCTTCTGCGCGATATAAACGCGGACGACCATGTTGACACCGGGAGACAGCTCGTCGCCGTTCTCGCGGGTAAATACCTTAACGTCTACAACGATACCGGATTCGCCGTGCGGCGCACGCAGAGAGGTATCACGAACCTCGCGGGCCTTCTCACCGAAGATCGCACGGAGCAGGCGCTCCTCTGCGGTCAGCTCGGTCTCGCCCTTCGGGGTAACCTTGCCGACCAGGATGTCGCCGGCATGAACCTCAGCGCCGACACGGATGATGCCGCGCTCGTCGAGGTTGCGGAGTGCGTCCTCGCCGACGTTCGGGATATCACGGGTGATCTCCTCAGGTCCGAGCTTGGTATCACGGGATTCGGACTCGTACTCCTCGATATGGATGGAGGTGTAAACATCGTCGCGTACCAGACGCTCGTTCAGCAGTACGGCGTCCTCGTAGTTGTAGCCTTCCCAGGTCATGAAGCCGATGAGGGCATTCTTGCCCAGTGCAACCTCGCCCTGATCGGTAGACGGGCCGTCGGACAGAACGTCGCCTGCCTTGACACGCTCGCCCAGATCAACGATCGGACGCATGTTGATACAGGTGGACTGGTTGGAACGCATGAACTTGGTCAGCGGATAGGTCTTGTCGGTGCCGTTGTCATAGTGTACGCAAACCTCGCGGGCGGTTACGCGGGTAACAACGCCGTCACCCTCTGCCAGCGGAATCGTACCGGAGTCAACAGCTGCCTTGTACTCCATGCCGGTTGCAACGACCGGAGCCTCGGTGCGGAGCAGCGGTACGGCCTGACGCTGCATGTTCGCGCCCATCAGTGCGCGGTTTGCGTCGTCATGGTCGAGGAACGGGATGAATGCGGTAGCAACCGAGATCATCATGCGCGGAGAAACGTCCATCAGGTCAACGTCCTTGCGATCTACCTCGACGAACTCGTCGCGCATACGGCAGGTTACACGGTCGTTTACGAGGTTGTTGTTCTCGTCGAGCGGCTCGGTAGCCTGGCAGACGATGTACTCGTCCTCGACGTCCGCGGTCATGTAGCGAACCTCGTCGGTAACGTGGCAGCGGACCTCGCCGGTTTCCTCGTCCTTGGTCTTTTCGATAACGCGGTACGGCGCCTCGATAAAGCCGAAGTCGTTGATGCGTGCGTAGGTTGCCAGATAGGAGATCAGGCCGATGTTAGGACCTTCAGGGGTCTCGATCGGGCACAGACGGCCGTAATGCGAGTAGTGTACGTCTCGAACCTCGAAGGATGCACGGTCACGGGACAGACCGCCGGGACCGAGGGCGGACATACGGCGCTTGTGCGTCAGCTCAGCCAGCGGGTTGTTCTGGTCCATGAACTGCGAAAGCGGAGAAGAACCGAAGAACTCCTTGATGGCTGCGGTTACCGGACGGATGTTGATCAGAGACTGCGGCGTAACCACGTCGAGGTCCTGAATGGTCATGCGCTCACGGATAACACGCTCCATGCGGGAGAAGCCGATGCGGAACTGGTTCTGCAGCAGCTCGCCTACGCAGCGCAGACGGCGGTTGCCCAGATGGTCGATATCGTCAACCGTGCCGATGCCGTGACCGAGGTTGAGCAGATAGCAGATGGAAGCGAGCATATCATCAACGATGATGGTCTTCGGAATCAGATCGAAGTGACGCTCCTTCACGGTCTTCTTCAGCTCGTCGCCCTGTACGCCGGAGTCGATGATCTCCTTGAGGACGGTGAAGCGAACCTTCTCCTTGAGGCCCAGATCCTCTGCGGTTGCGCCGCCGAGGTAGTCGGAGAAATCGTTTACGTCTACCATGCCGTTGCCGAATACCTTAACGGCAGTGCCCTCGGCAGACTCGATCACAACGCTGTTTACGCCGCGGGCAGCCATCATGGTTGCCTTCTCGCGGGAGAGAACCTCGCCGTCCTCTGCCAGAACCTCGCCGGTCATCGGGTCAGCGACTGCATTTACCAGCTTGTGGCCGGTGATGCGGCGTGCGATGTTCAGCTTCTTGTTGTACTTGTAGCGGCCGACTGCGGAAATGTCGTAGCGGCGCATATCGAAGAACATGGCGTCCATCAGAGAGGTAGCCGACTCCACAGAGGGCGGCTCGCCCGGACGCATCTTCTTGTAGATCTCGATGAGGGCTTCCTCGGCGGTGTGCGCCGGGTCCTTGTCGAGGGTTGCAACGATCAGCGGATCCTCACCGAACAGCTCCTTGATCTCGGCATCGGTCTTAACACCGATGGCACGGATGAAGCTGGTGATCGGAATCTTGCGGTTTTTATCAATGCGAACGTAGAAAACGTCGTTTGCATCGGTCTCGTACTCGAGCCATGCGCCGCGGTACGGGATTACGGTAGCGGAGAGCAGAACCTTGTCGGTCTTGTCAAGCTCCTTGCCGTAGTATACGCCCGGGGAACGAACGAGCTGAGATACGATCGCGCGTTCTGCACCGTTGATGATGAAGGTAGCAGCGTGGGTCATCTTCGGGAAGTCACCCATGAAGATCTCCTGCTCCTTGATCTCACCGGTCTCCTTGTTGCGCAGACGCATGCGGACCTTCAGCGGAGTTGCATACGTTGCATCTCGTGCCTTGCACTCCTCAATGCTGTACTTCGGCTCCTCGTCCATCGAAAAATCGAGGAAGGAAAGCTCCAGATTTCCGGTGTAGTCCGTGATGGACGCGGTATCGTCAAAAACCTCACGCAGGCCCTGATCCAGGAACCATTCGTAAGACTTCTTCTGCACCTCGATGAGATTCGGCATTTCGAGAATCTCTTCGATTCGTGCAAAGCTCTTTCGTGTGGTTTTGCCGTGCTGTACGTCTTTCACCTTCATGTGCTTTGATCACTCCGTTTCTTTCGGCTGTTGGTGTTGGTTGATACGCCCGGCGGCGTTGCGAAAATATTGCTCTTGGTCTTGCAATTTCTTGCAGACCGTGCTAACATATACTTAGGAATCGGATAATGTACCCGATTTTATAAAGCGTTTTATTATACCATGATTTTTCACAGAATGTCAAGTATATTTTTGTACAAAAAGGCAGAAGTTTTCTTCTGCCTTTCTTTTTTGTTTTCTGGCAACAGAATGGAGAATTATCCTCAGAGTGCAGATTGGAAAGAATATGACTGTTTCGCTTTGCGTGGGAGCACAATGTGCCCTGCGATTATACGTCTGCAACTGATTCGAGGGATAAATCGTTAAAAACCCGTTATATCGTAGGGTGCGCCGACTCGGCGCACCGCTTGTATCCGGTTTGCACCAATCATCCCGTAGGGGCGAACATTGTTCGCCCACGAACCGTTTGATTTGTCGTTGCACGGGAGCACAATGTGCTCCCCTACGATTTCGCGTATGCCAACTCGTTTAATACGGTGCGCCGAGTCGGCGCACCCTGCAGCAACATTCATGTTCATTGTATTAGAATCATGCAAATGGCAAACCCTCACGGCCGCAGCACGAACAGAGCCTCCGCAACGACAGCGGCATTCTCCATTCTCCATTTCAGGCAAATAAAAAAGGACGCTCACGCGTCCTTTTTATTTGCTTAGAGCACCTTCGACAGAAAATCCTTCAGTCTCGGATGCTGCGGATTTGCGAAGAACTCCTTCGGCTCGTTCTGCTCTACGATATTGCCGCCGTCCATGAACAGCACGCGCGTTGCAACCTCGCGGGCAAAGCCCATCTCGTGGGTAACAACAACCATGGTCATGCCGTCATCAGCCAGCTCCTTCATGATTTCCAGAACCTCACCGACCATTTCCGGGTCAAGCGCCGAGGTCGGCTCGTCGAACAGCATCACATCCGGATTCATTGCCAGCGCGCGCGCGATGGCGATACGCTGCTGCTGACCGCCGGAAAGCTGCGCCGGATAGCTGTCCGCCTTGTCCGGCAGACCGACACGCGCGAGCAGCTCGAGCGCACGCTTGTCCGCCTCTTCATCGGTCATGACCTTGAGCTTGACCGGTGCCAGCTTGATATTCTCGCGCACGGTCAGGTGCGGAAACAGATTGAACTGCTGGAACACCATGCCCATACGGCGGCGCACCAGATTGATATCCGTGTCCTTGGCGGTGATGTTCTGTCCTTCGAAGATAATTTCGCCGCCGGTCGGCTCCTCAAGCAGGTTCAGACAGCGCAGAAAGGTGGACTTACCCGAGCCGGACGGGCCGATGACTACGACCTTCTCGCCCTTCTCGATATGCTCGTTGACACCCTTGAGCACCTCATGGTTGCCAAAGGATTTGTGCAGGTTTTTAACGTCGATCACTTTCGCGCAGCCTCCTCTCAAAAATGCCGAGCAGCTTGGTCAGGATGATAACGAGCACCAGATAGATGATCGCAAGGCTGACATACGGCACATAGGCCTGATAGGTATTGGACACAATATTCTGTGCCTGCTTGGTCACGTCGCGCAGCGCGATGACCGACACGAGCGAGGTATCCTTCAGCAGGGTGATCATCTCATTGCCGAGTGCCGGAAGAATGTTCTTGATCGCCTGCGGAATGACGATCAGGCGCATGGTCTGTGCATAGTTCAGGCCGAGCGAACGGCCGGCCTCCATCTGACCCGGATTGACCGACATCAGACCGCCGCGCACGATCTCGGCAACATACGCGCCCGAGTTGATGCCCAGTGTAACGATGCCGCACACCAGACGCGCTGTATCATCCTTAGGCACCATGATAACAAAGCCCATGATCAGCAGCTGAACCATCATAGGCGTACCGCGGATGACGGTCAGATACAGCTTGCAGATTGCGTTGAGAATGCTCAGAATGATGTTGCTTTTGCCCATGCGGCGGGAATCATGCGCCGTGCGGACTATAGCGATCAGCAGACCGATGATAACACCGAGGATCAGTGCACCGATCGTGACCGCAAATGTGATTTTCAGACCGTTCAGGAACCATTTCCAGCGGTCCGCTGCGATAAAGGTCTGGTACAGCTGGAACAGCAGGTTCCGCAGACCCTCCGGCAGATTGACAACCGAATCCGGTACAATTTTCAGCCACTGGTCCATTGTAATACCGTTCACAGGTCATCCCCTCTTTCTTTTCATTTTACTGCAAAAGAGGGGCGGCGCTGAACCGTCCCTCTTCCTTTGTACGCGTTTGTTGATTTACTGTGCTGCGGAGTCAGCGCTGATATACTTGTCGACGATGGACTGCAGGGTGCCGTCACCCTCGAGCTCCTTCAGAGCGCCGTTTACCTTGTCGAGCAGCTCGGTGTTGCCCTTCTTGATAGCGATCGCGTAATCCTCGTCAGCGTAAGCGGTGTCGAGGATCTTGAGGCCGCTGTTTGCAGCAACATAGTTCTTAGCCGGCTCCTGGTCGATAACAACGCAGTCGATCTGATCATTTACCAGTGCAGCAACTGCGAGCGGACCGTTGTTGAACTGCTTTACATGCTCCTGACCGTAGTCACCGGTGCAGTAGATGTCGCCGGTGGTGCCGGTCTGAACGCCGATGTTCTTGCCCTCCAGATCATCCGGAGAAGCGATATCGGAACCGTCCTTAACGATGATGACCTGAACGCCCTTTGCGTAGGAATCCGAGAAATCTACGTTCTCCTGACGATCCGGGGTAACGGTCATGCCAGCCAGCGCCACGTCGACGGTGTCGCTCTGCAGCGCCGGAATCAGGGAATCGAACTCCATATCGGTGACCTCGAGCTTCATGCCCAGCTTGTCAGCGATAGCAGCAGCAATGTCCACATCGATGCCCTGTACGTTACCGTCGTCGCCAACGAACTCGTACGGCGGGAAAGTAGCGTTAGTACCCATGCGCAGCGTGCCGCCGTCCGCAGAGGTAGATGTGGTGGAATCCTGTGCGTCGCTGCTGGAATCAGCGGTCTTGGAGCCGCCGCAGCCGGTCAGCAGCATAGAACCTGCCAGTACCATGCTCAGCATAGCAATGGAAAACTTCTTCATTTGTGTTAACTCCTTCCGATTTGACCCGTGCAAAACGGGCATCTCTTTCTAATATTGATTATTATACAGCGCGTTCTATAATAATGCAACCTAAATTTCAGCGAAAAAACTATGGAAAAGCATTTATTTTTTCAGTAATCATGACACAAGCCATCGGTAATTCGTTAATTGCCAATTAACGCTCTGCATTTTTGCAGCATAGTCTGCATTAACCACAAGGAGGTGCCCTATGTCCCCTGTTATATATGTATCGCCTGCGTTTCGCACGGCCTGCGCCGAGCCGCGCGGCGCACTTCTCCTGTTGCACTCCGATCCGGTTCGCTCCGCGCCGATTGTCGGCAGTGCAGCAAGCGGTGCGCGCCTGTTCATCCTGTGCGAGCAGAACGGCTGGTGTCATGTACGCACGCGCACAGCCTGCGGCTGGGTTCCGAAAAGCGACATTGTGCTGTTTTACTGCCGTCCGGCTTTGTGAAGCTTTCGTCAAACCAGTTAATTTTTTGACAAACAAGGTGTGTTTTCATCGATTCTGCCCATTTTTACTGCTGATTTTTCATTTTCACTTGCGTTGCTTAAAGCGATACAGTATAATGTAAAATGTTCGATGCGACAATCGCAAGGAGGTACGAAAAAGAGTGTATCAGATTTTGAAAAAGCAAACGCTGAACGCAAACACCAAGCTGATGGTGATCGAGGCACCGCACGTTGCCCGCAAGGCAGAGCCGGGTCAGTTCATCATCCTGCGTGTCAGCGCAGAAGGCGAGCGTATTCCGCTCACAATCGCAGATTTTGACCGCGAAAAGGGTTCCGTCACGATTATTTTCCAGGAGGTCGGCGCAACGACGATGGCGCTCGGCGCGCTGAACGAGGGCGACTGCCTGCATGATTTTGTCGGTCCGCTCGGCAAGGAGAGCGAGCTCGAGGGTCTCAAGAAGGTCGCTGTTGTCGGCGGCGGTCTGGGCTGCGCTATCGCATATCCGCAGGCCAAGAAGCTGCATGAAATGGGCGCTGAGGTTGACCTGATCGCCGGTTTCCGCAGCAAGGACATCATCATCCTCGAGGACGAGATGAAGAACGCCTGCACCAACCTGCACATCGTGACCGACGACGGCTCGAACGGCCGCAAGGCTTTGGTTACGCAAGTGCTCAAGGAGCTGATTGACGCGGGCAACCAGTACGATGCCGTTATTGCCATCGGCCCGATGATCATGATGAAGTTTGTCTGCGAGACCACCCGTCCGTACGGCATCAAGACCATCGTTTCCATGAACACCATCATGGTTGACGGTACCGGCATGTGCGGCGGCTGCCGTCTCACCGTTGGCGGCGAAACCAAGTTCGCGTGCGTTGACGGCCCGGATTTCGACGGTCACCTCGTTGATTTTGACAGTGCAATGCGCCGCGGTGCCATGTACAAGGCACAGGAGCGCGCGGCGGTAGAGCGCCGCGAGGAGCATTGCAATCTGTTCAAGAAGGAGGTCAAGTAATCATGCCGAATATGAATCCGAACAAGTGCCCGATGCCTGAGCAGGCGCCGGACGTCCGCAATAAGAACTTTGAAGAGGTAACGCTTGGCTACACCGCCGAAATGGCGATCGAGGAAGCACAGCGCTGCCTGAACTGCAAGAACAAGCCCTGCATGACCGGCTGCCCGGTACAGGTTAAGATTCCGGAGTTTATCGCTCTGGTTGCCGAGGGCAAGTTCCTCGAGGCGGCTGCCAAAATCAAGGAAACCTCCGCTCTGCCGGCTGTCTGCGGCCGTGTCTGCCCGCAGGAGAGCCAGTGCGAGTGTCACTGTGTCCGTGGCATCAAGGGCGAGCCGGTAGCCATCGGCCGTCTGGAGCGCTTCGTTGCGGACTATGCGCGCGAAAACAGCACCGAGAAGGCTGTAAAGCCGGAGTCCAACGGTCACAAGGTTGCCATCGTTGGTGCAGGCCCGGCCGGTCTGACCTGCGCAGGCGATCTGGCTCGCATGGGTTACGAGGTTACCGTTTTCGAGGCGCTGCACACCGCAGGCGGCGTACTGATGTACGGCATTCCGGAGTTCCGTCTGCCGAAGGCTATCGTGCAGAAGGAGATCGACACGCTGAAGGATCTGGGCGTTGAGTTCATTCTCAACTTTGTTGTAGGCCGTTCTGAGACCATCGACGAGCTGTTCGGTGACGGTTTTGAAGCAATTTTCGTTGGCTCCGGTGCCGGTCTGCCGACCTTTATCGGTGTTCCGGGCGAGAACGCAAACGGCGTTTACTCCGCGAACGAGTACCTGACCCGCATCAACCTGATGAAGGCGTACAAGGAAAACGCCGACACCCCGATCTACCACGCCAAGAAGGTCGCAGTAGTCGGCGGCGGCAACGTAGCCATGGACGCCGCCCGCTGTGCAAAGCGCATGGGCGCCGAGGAAGTTTACATCGTGTACCGCCGTTCCGAGAAGGAGCTTCCGGCTCGTCTCGAGGAGATTCACCACGCGAAGGAAGAGGGCGTTGTGTTCAAGTTCCTGACCGCGCCGCTCGAGGTGCTGTCTGACGAGAACTTCAACGTCACCGGCCTCAAGTGCCAGAAGATGGAGCTGGGCGAGCCTGACGCATCCGGCCGCCGCCGTCCGATTCCGGTCGAGGGCAGCGAGTTTGTGCTCGATCTGGACTGCGTTATCGCGGCAATCGGCACCAGCCCGAACCCGCTGATCCGTCACACCACGCCGGGTCTGGATACCAACCGCAAGGTCTGCATCGTGGCTGATGACGAGCACGGCATCCCCTCCAAGGACGGCGTATTCGCCGGCGGCGACGCCGTTACCGGCGCAGCTACCGTTATCCTCGCAATGGGCGCAGGCAAGCGCGCTGCGGCTGCAATGGACGAGTACATCAAGAATAAGAACAAGTAATTTCTGCTTGCTTATGTGAAAAAGAACCTGTCTTACGGCAGGTTCTTTTAGACTGTCGAAAAACTTCGTTTTTCGAGCAGCATCTCGCTCGAAACCACGCTTTCGAGCGAATACTGAAGAAAAACCGCGCCCTGCGGGCACATTTTTTCTTCCCTTGTATAAAAAGTCAGGTACACGCCCCGACTTTTTATGAATTTGCTCCGCAAATTCTATTTTATGCGTGCTGCCGCACGAAGCGTAAAAATTAAAATAATACTTTTTTGACAGACTGAAAGAACCTGTCTTACGACAGGTTCTTTTCTTATGCTCTAAAATAAATCGAGCATATTATCCAGATAGATTTCTTCTCTCACGCGCAGCTGATACGCCGGTTTTGTCATATAATACAGCAAAAACTCGAGGATCAGCGCGCTGCCCAGTCCCCTGCCTTCAATCTTGAACTGTGAAAATCCCATCGGCAGATACGTCCGCAAAATAGCATCAATGCCGATGAACTCCGGATTTTCCATCGCCTTGGAGAACCGATAGCCGCCCTGTGCATTCGGTGCTTTGCACCGGTGCTCGCAGTCCTCGCCGAGATTTTTGCGGCTGACAACCTCGTAACAGCGTTTGCGGTCATTGCACCCAAACCAGCAGCACTCATTGCACAAAAATTCCACCTTATCTTTGTGCATCTGCGACAAGGCGTTCCATTCGTCAAACCGCTTATTCAATCGAAAATCCGGCACGACATACCGAAATTCTTCCCTGTCCAGCTCGCGCCGGAAATCTTCAAAATCGGTCAGCACCTTGGTCGTGGACGACACGAGGTACAGCGCCGGATACCGCGTCCGCAGGTAGTCGGTCAACAGCTCAGAATGCACGATTACGCCGTTTTCCACGCTGTTTGCCTGCGAAAACAACTCGCATAGTGCATTGCATTTGCGATCGGACAGGTGTTCCTCGCGCAGAAGCGAATTGCTGAATGTCAGCCGCGCGGAAATGCCGTATTCCTGCGCCAGAGCCAGCGCTTCGCGTGCGCCGCACTCACCGAAACCCGCTCGTCCGCCTCCCCAGAGACAGTCCGCCGGTGCGCCGTAAATGGACCCAATCTCACACCAGTCATAAAACCAGTCACGATTTGCGCGGTATAACGGCAGAAATGCGCGGTAAAACTCGTAAAATTCAAACAATCCGGGCAGATGATAGTATGCTTTGTCTGACACGGCCGCTCGCCTCCTTTGCTCCGTATAGCATACCACAAAATGCCGGAATACGCAAAAGAACCTGTCGATTGACAGGTTCTTTTCAGTTTGTCAAAAAAGTTGGTATTGAACCAATTTTATCATATCGCGCGGCAGCGCGCGTTAAATAGAATTTGCTTTGCAAATTCATAAAAACCGGGAGCGTGTATCTCGGTTTTTATACCTTAAGAGGGAAAAAGTTTCCGTATGGGAACTTTTGGACGACTTTGGAACGGCCTACGGTCCGTTCCTGCTTGTCGGCGAAACTGTAGTTTCGCGACAGCCTGCAAAAGAACCTGTCGATTGACAGGTTCTTTTCACTCAAACCCACGGAAATATCATGTGCACGCTGAACAAAGTTGCGGCTGCGCTCAATGCGTTGGCGCACAGCGCGTAAGCGACCGGATGAGCCGTTTCCCGCCGGGTCTGCAGCCGTTTGCGGTAAATAACGGCCTCGATGATCCAAATCACAAGCTCAAGCGGCGCAAACACCAGATACCGGTAGAACGGCATGCCAATCCACATGCAGGCCGCCGTTACGACAGTGAGCAGCAGCTGTGTGCCGATGTTGACAACGAGGAACAGCTTTGCGTTGCGCCTGTCCCAGAAGCCGAACGGCAGCAGCAGGATTCCCTCTATTAGCAGCGTCGGCAGCAGCGAGGACGCGAACTGTTTGAGATATGTCAGCAGCGGATTTCCGGTTTTTACCGTATTATCCGCAAAGTCACAGGTGAATATCTGCTGCAGCTGTGTGCGCTTCATCACCTCAGAAAAGTTTACTTTCTGCTGAGAATCATCATAAATCGCAATCCGAAACGTGTCCGGCGTGCCGAAATAGCTGAACACAAACATGTCCTTGTCCGGATGCTTGTAAAACAGCGGTGCAGGCGTGCCGTCCAGCATGGCATAGTGCCAGCCGTCCATGCGGTCGCGCTCCAGCGCATCCAGCGGCAGAGACGCACGGTCAATGTGGTTCCACTCTATATTGTCGATGCCGCGCTCGGGTATCTCGCCCGGAATGAGCAGGTCAACGTAGTAATCGCCGTCCGGCGCATTCTGCACCTGAATGGTGATCTGCGGTTTCGGGCCAGAATCCGCGCTTGCGGAGACTGGCAGCACCGCCAGCAGGAACGCGGCTATGCACAGGCAGGCTTTCCACTTTCGTTTCATGGCGGTCATCCTTTCTCGTATTTAGTTCTCCGTTCCACCGAGATACAGCGTATTCCCCTTCATTTCAACCTGTTCTCCGAGCAGTTCAAACAGCTTTGCCGGAACCCACGTCTTGCCATCAGCGAAATACGGCGCCGCGCCGAACGAAACCGGTGCTTCCGTGCCATCGCCGTTCATCACCGAACGGATATAGGAATCCTCACCGATGTTTATATGCGTCATAACCTTGCCGTTGTTCATCTTCGCCTGACGGTTCTCTATATCCCACGTCACGGTGTAGCCGAGGGCTTCGCCGACCTCACGGAGCGGCACCATAGCCACACCGTTTTCCATGCGCCCTTTGTCGAGCGTCTTGTCCTTGCACACGATGTTAAACGCATTCGTCTCATCGGCTTCTCCGGTGAAAGCATTCGGCACCCCGCCGAGATACAGCGCATCCCCGCGCATCTCAAGCTGCTCACCGAGCAGGCCGAACAGCTCCGCCGGAACCCACGTTCTGCTCTGTGCGATATAGGGCGCGGCACCGAGTGCTCCCGGGCGGCTCATGCCGTCCGCGTCCGGCAGAGCGGTTGCGCGGAAATACGCATCCCGACCGATGGTCACAGTCGTCTGCACCGTGCCGTTGGTGAGGTGCACCGCGCGATCTCTGGCGTTCCACTTAACCGTAAAGCCGCACAGCTCGGCAGTCAGGCGCAGCGGAACCATGGCCACGCCGTTTGTCATGCGGCCTTCGCCAGCGACCATATCGCCCTCAATGACGATGGCGAACGTATCGTCCTCAGAAGGCAGCAGCACAACCTTGTCCGTGCTCGCCTGTGCCGGATAGGATTCCAGAATCGTATCATACCATGCAAAAAACCGGGTTCCCATGCGGATATCCTCAAGTTTTGCCTTGTTTTTCGTGCCGAACGGCGTAACAGACGCATTCCGTGCAATGTTCAGCGTCAGGCCGCCGTCGCTTGCCTGCACAGTCAGACTGCCGTCCGCATTTCTCTTCACCTGCTCGGCAGACAGCAGGCTTGCAGGCTCGTGTTCGTCGGTCAGATTGACCAGAACCGCCTTGGCATACACCTGCGGCGGCTCGGACAGCGCCATCATTTCCCCGCAGTAGAGGTACACCTCATCGCCTTTCTTGATATCCTGCGCGCCTGCCGGCAAACCAGTCTGCGTGTCCATGATGATCGTCTGCTCCGAAATATGCACCACAACTGTGCCTGCGGTTTCGGTGCTGACGGTCAGCTCGCCGTCCTGCCTGTCGGTTACTGTGGCGCGCACGCCGTACAGATCAAGCTCCGCGTGCTCGGCGGAGTCGGTCGCTGCCGCGTCCGTGTCGATCAGGTTCACCGCTCCGGCGGGAATCGCGCTCATGCCGAACAGCACCGCTGCAAGCAATGCCGCCATTCGTTTTTTCTCCATCATAATAACTACCTCCTTTTTATACCCAGTTAGACGGTCCGGAAGTGGTTTTGTTCCCGGTTTTCTTTTGGTGAGTGCAACAAAAAACATCCGCTCTGTTTAGTCGTTTTCCCTAAAAGAAAACGCAGGCAAAAGACATGACCGCTAAAGTCACGCTTTTGCCTGCATCCCTTATTTATTTCGTTCCAGAGAGGCTTCGTGTGCCGTCTCCATTTTGCTCAGCAGCTCTGCCGCCGGTCCTTCCGGATAGTCGGCTTTGCACGATTCCATTACCTGTGCAAACTCCTCCGAGCCGTCATGCCATGCGGCATCTGCCGAGGCAATCTGCCCGCAGATGAACTCTGCCGCCGGTGTGCTGTCGTCCGACGATACCGTCTGATCCCCCATCAGCACCAGATACGCCAGAACAGTGTGCGGCGATTCCAGAAAACGGCTCCGCAGCTCCTCGCACGCGCCCTCACTCGGCCCGCCATCGGACGTGAGTGTAAACGCGATCAGCCTGTCGAGCGCAACCGTGTCCCTATGCGCCATCACATACGCAGCGTCCTCGCTGTTTGCATCGGTGCTGACTGCCGTCCAGTCGGTCTTTGCCAGCTCGGACGCAACCGCCTGCGCGCAGGAATCCGCCGTCTGCGACACCTTTTCCCCACCGGCGCCGCTGCATCCCGAAAGAAGAACAGACGCCATACATACCAATACCGCTGCTTTTTTCATAAAGATCCCCACCTTTTATTAAATTTTCAAGGCAATACCGCTTGCATTGTGCTGTACTGCCTTATTTACCTTTTATCAGTTGCCGTACTGCTTGAGCATACGCTCCTGCAGTTCCTTTGCGGCGTTGAAGCCCATCTTCTTCTGACGGTCATTCATCGCTGCAACCTCGATGATAACGGCAAGGTTACGACCGGGCTTTACCGGAATGGTCAGGCTCGGAACTGCGATATCGAGGATGGAGGTCGTCTGGCTGTCCATGCCGAGACGGTCGTACTGCTTGCCGTCTTCCCACGGCTCGAGGTTGATGACAAGCTCAACCTTTTCGGTCATTTTAATCGCGCCGACACCGAAGATACGGCGAACATCAACAATGCCGATGCCGCGCAGCTCGATAAAGTGGCGGATAACCTCGGGCGCCGTACCGACGAGCGTCTTGTCGGATACGCGCTTGATCTCAACCGCGTCGTCCGCGATCAGACGGTGGCCGCGCTTTACCAGCTCGATCGCGGTCTCGGACTTGCCGACACCGGAGTCACCGAGCAGAAGCACACCTTCGCCGTAGATTTCGATGAGTACGCCGTGCAGCGTAACACGCGGTGCAAGATTGACCTTGAGGGAGGCGATGATCGCACTCATGATGGTAGAGGTAAACTCATTGGTACGGAGGATCGGCACACCGTGCTCCTGTGCAGCCGCAAGGCACTCCGGAAATACGTCAATGTTGCGCGAGAGCAGCAGCACAGGGATGCCAGTCTCGAACAGACGGTCGAAACGGCTGCGGCGCTCCTCGCTCGACAGCCCCTCTACATAACTGGACTCAACCTTGCCCATGATCTGGATACGGTTCGGATCGAAATAATCAAAAAATCCTGCCAGCTGCAAACCGGGACGGTTTACGTCGTCCTTGGTGATCTCGGTCTTTTCAAAGCCCTCCGGACCGTAAACGACCTCAAAATTAAATTCATGGATCAGATCGCCCAAGCTGACACCGAATTCTTTTAACTGCATAAGTATAATGCTCCCTTCCGCCGTGGCAGGTATTCTATATCCTCTTTACTCTGCTGTCTGATTACTGTATAATACATAAAGTAGATATAGATGTATTATACCCTATTTTCCTGTTATTTTCAACGATTTCCGCACGGACCGCAGGAAAACTTGAAATTTTCTCTTTTTCTGAAAAAAATGCTTGCATTCATTCTATACATGTGGTAATATAATATCTGCTATGCAATGCCCGAAAGAAGGAGGTGCAGGAAAATGGCAAAGTGCGATATTTGCAATAAGGGTGTGACCTTTGGTATTCAGGTTTCCCACTCTCACCGTCGTTCCAATCGAACCTGGAAGCCGAACGTTCGTCGCGTAAAGGCTATGGTCGATGGTACTCCCCGCCATATCAACGTATGTACTCGGTGCCTCCGTTCCGGCAAGGTTACCCGCGCTATCTGATTTTAACGATCTGTGCGTTTACGTTGAAATGCCAAAGCGCTCTGTTCGCAGAGCGCTTTTCTTTTACCCTTATAGTATGTAGGTGATTTCCATGAAAAAGGCGTTTCGTCCTGCCTTTACCGCCACGATACCCGTACTGTGCGGCTATCTGTTCATCGGTTTTGCATTCGGTGTTATGCTGCGCGATATCGGCTTCGGATCGATCTGGTCCTTCTTCTGCAGCCTGAGCATCTACGCTGGCTCGGGACAGTATCTGCTTGTGTCGCTTCTGGCGGCCAAGGCGTCCCTTGTTACCGTTGCGGTGATGACGCTGCTGCTCAACTGCCGGCATATCTTCTACGGCCTGTCCTTTCTGGAAACGTTCCACGCGATGGGACACCGCAAGTGGTACATGATCTTTTCGCTCACCGACGAAACCTATTCCCTGCTGTGCTCGGTCAAAACGCCGGAGGGCATCGATGCGGGCGATATGCGCTTCTGGATCGCCATGCTGGATCACAGCTACTGGATCCTCGGCGGCGTGCTCGGCACGATCATCGGCGGCATACTGCCGTTTGACACCACCGGCATTGATTTTGCCATGACCTCGCTGTTCACGGTTATCTTCGTGGAGCAGTGGCAGAGCACGAAGTGCCACATCCCCGCACTGATGGGGCTGGCTGCGGCAGCTGTGTCGCTCGCCATCCTCGGGCCAGACAATTTCATCCTGCCCGCCATGCTCGCAATCTGCGTCATGCTGGTCGCTATGCGCGGCCGTCTGGCAAAGGAGGTCGCCTGATTATGACAACTGTTTATGCTATCGCCATGATTGCCGTGGCAGCCGTCTGCACATTTGCAACGCGCGTCGCGCCGTTCCTGCTGTTCAACGGCTCCAAGCCCATCCCGCCGATCATCCGATACCTCGGCTCTACCCTGCCGCCCGCAGTCATCGCGCTGCTGGTCGTGTACTGCCTCAAGAACGTCGGCTGGGTGACGGGTACGCATGGTATTCCCGAACTGCTGTGCATTGCCATCACGGCGCTGCTGCACATCTGGAAGCATAATAACCTGCTGTCCATCGGCGTCGGCACGGTGCTTTACATGGTGCTGGTGCAAAATGTGTTCGTTTAATCCGTACGCAGGGGCGGATCGGTGTGTCCGCCCTTTTCCGATAGCGGTTTACGGGGCTTTACAATTATTTTTGATAACTTCGCAAAAAGCTGTTGACAATTTGCTCTCTGCATGCTATTATATATAAGTCGCTGAGACAGACGGCTTGACAAAACGCTGGTGTAGCTCAGTTGGTAGAGCAGCTGATTTGTAATCAGCAGGTCGGGGGTTCAAGTCCGTCCACCAGCTCCAATCAAGCTGGTAACTGAATATGGAAGGTTTCCCGAGTGGCCAAAGGGAACAGACTGTAAATCTGTCGTCTATGACTTCGGTGGTTCGAATCCACCACCTTCCACCAAAAGAACCGATACTCATTCGAGTATCGGTTCTTTTTTGGTGTCAGGTGGAATGGATTCGAAAGCCGGCTCTTAGAAACGTGCCGGTGGCACGTTTCAACCGGCGTGGCTTCCGTCGCAACGGAAGCGAATCCACCACCGGACGGGCAGGCAGGCGTGTGGCAGTGCGACCATGGGCGGCAATAGCCAATCATGGCAGGCACGCGCCCAATCCGAAGGAACGCCAAGTCAGCACGCGCCCAATCCGAAGGAAAGAGCGGTCGTTCAATGATGAAATCTACCAGCGCGGACCGTTTGTAACGATATATTGCCGTTTGCGACGTTACCTCGTAGGGGGCGCACACACCCACCGCAGTGGGCGTCCAGCGAGCAACCGCCGTAGGCGGCTCTTAGCGAGTCGGAGTGTGCGCCCCCCTACCAATCAATGACAACGTGCAATTTAGGCGAACGCTGTTCGCCCTACGGGATATATGGTACAAAACCATGTCTCTCAACAAACAAGCGCTCCGGTTTCATCACTTGACAAAACCGGAGCGTCCGTTTATTATACTGATATAAGAACGGCTCTCACGTGTCAGGTGCGGTCGTTCCCCGAACAAGTTTAGAGCTTGAGGAAAACGCCGCTGCCTTTTTAGGTGGCGGTTATTTCTTGAGGTTCAAAATACCGAAGACAACCGTCGCAAGCAGCATCAGAAGCGTAAGTACCTCCATTGTTGTCATGCGCGTCACCCCCTTATTCCGTGGGGATAACCTCACCGTTCCATATCAGCAGCTTCATACTGTCAATAAGCCGCTCTTCGGGGCGGCTTTTGTGCATTTACCTCGTATTTCAATCACATAAACCCCAAAACAGGCACACCTCTCGGTGTGCCTGTTTTCCGTATATTACTCTCTATCCTGCGACCCGCTGTCTCCTACCACAGAATCAGCAGATCGGATATTGTACTTGCCGCGATGATGACGAGCCAGCAGACAAGCGGTGCTGCCCACTCTGCCCTTCCCTCGCCCTGCGGCGCGAGCTTGGGACACGCTCTCATCAGAAGCCTTGCCGCCGCGAAGCCGAGCGCACCGCCGAGCGTATTCAGCAGCAGATCATCCACTGAGGTTACGCCGCCCGCGGCCAGCTGTATCAGCTCAATGCTGAGCGAGGTGCCGAAGCACCAGCCGATGGTGCGGCCTGCCCGCTCGAACCACCGCCAGAACAGCGGCAGGAACAGCCCGAGCGGAAACAGCAGCGCGATATTTCCGGCAATGTTCACGAACGAGCCCAGACCGGGCGCTGCGCTGTCCGTCACGACCGAAATGATGTCCGCAAACGGAACGAGCTCCAGCCTTGGCTGCGGCAGCCTGCCGACGAGCAGCTGCGCCAGCGAGGGACCGGTAAACAGTCCCACACCTGCAAGGTACACCAGCAGAAGCAGCGTGCCGATGATACCGCGCTTTCTCATCCGAGGGGCACTTCCGTTGTATAGGCAACATCACCGTCCTGTGCAGACTCGACGCCGTTTTCCGCGTCCTTCTCGGCCTGTGCACGGTATTTCTCGATGATATCCTTCGGATAATCCTCTTCGATATAGCCTGCGCTTGCGTTCCACTCATCGCCCTTTTCGTCCGTGTAGGTCACGGATACGTCGCTGCGGGTAAACTGCTGCATAACGCCGTACGCCATCGCATCGCTGCCGTACAGATTCATTGCGTCAATGTTGACCGCATTCTTGAGCAGCGCGTCGATGTCTGCTCTATCGGTCACCTGCACGCCCTGCCAGAAGTCTTTATCCGGCAGATAGATGCTCAGTGTAATCAGCTTTACGTTTTTCGCGCTAATGGCCTTGGGAACGATATTGGCGTACTTTTTGATGAGTGCAAGCGTCTTTACGTCCTTGTCGGTCACGCATACGGCACCCTCGCTGTAATAATCGTCGTTGTTCTGCTGCGAGAATTCCATGCGCAGCACCGGCATGGCATCACCGGTGTGGGTCAGCGTCTCTGCCTTGAGCGTGTCAATGATCTCCTGTGCCTTCTGCGAGTCGCTGAGTGTGCCGACGCCGTTGTAGCCGTCACCGTTGGTGTAGAAAACAATGTTGCGGTGATAACCTTCATTGACCTCGCCGAGCGCAAACAGCGACCACGCCTTCTGCTTGTACTCTGCGGACTGGTAAATCTGCTTTTTGAGCGTGAACACTTCGTCTGTGGCCGGCAGCTCATACGAACGGCTCTTCACCTTGCCGTTCTTCAGCTTGAAGGTGACGGTGATGCACGCCTTCTGTGCATTTTCATCCGTATTATTCAGGCTTTCCACGCCGAGCGCCGCCAGCTGCCGCGCTGCCGCGATGTTTTCCGGCTCACTGAGCAGTGCCGATTCACCGACGTAACCCATCGGCGCTGCCGCTGCAATGCTGCCCTCATCCGGCAGCCACTTGTCGTAGCCGAACACGTCGAACTGCATGGTCAGCAGACCCGCACACAGCACTGCAAGGATGATAACCAGCTGCAGCGGCTTGCGGAAGATGGCGCGGAAGTCGAACGCATAAATAATCTCCACCACGCAGTGGAAAATGACCGTGCCGAGTACCAGACCGACCCAGAACCACAGCTCGGATTCGTAGACCAGCATTTTGAAAATCTCAGCGAACGCCGTACCCATAACCACGCAGATAATAATCTTGACGGGCAGCTTTGCGGGCTTAAATGCCAGTGCCGTGCCCGCCCGCTCACTCTTTCGGATGCGGAACAGGAACAGCGCCAGTGCGGTGATAACGATCGCCGCAACCGCATAGCCGATCAGCAGACCGATGGCACTCGACTCCTGCAGCCCGGCTGCGTAATCCATTGTATAGACAGGCTCCACTGCCCAGCTATGCATTTTCGTGCCGTTTACGCCGAAATACTGAATCAGCGGTGCAAATTTGCTGCAGAACAGCAGCGAAGTCATGGAAGCATCCGTCACATAGGTCTGGAAGAACATGCTCTTGAGACCCTGCCACAGTGCGGTTACGAGCGTCGGTCCGAAGTACACCCACAGACCGAGCAGCAGCGTGATGACCGTGTTGCCGCACAGGATGGTCGTAACAGCCGCCATCGCGTACAGCAGGAAGAAGAAAATGACGTTGGACGCGATCACGCCGATGAGCGATGCGTTGACTACCTCACCGAAGCCCATCGCGCACGTGCAGACGATGCTCAGCGCATGCAGCACGAGGTACGGCACCAGCGCACACAGCGCACCGGTCGCGTAGTTTACCGCGAACAGACGGCTGCGCGAAATCGGCAGGCTGTGATAGAAATCCACCTTGCGGCGATTGTGCAGGTACGCGAACATGCTCACACCGCAGGTGACCGCCAGAATGATGACGGCCAGCTTGACAAACACATTCTGTCCGCCGAGCATCTCACCGACGCTCTCCACATATCCCTGCCAGCTTGCCGCAGCATCTGCCGCACTCAGATTGACCAGATCCTGCTTATGTGCCGACAGGCTGTGCTGCGCCGTCATAATCACCGGCAGCAGCTGCGCCATAAAGAATCCCACCGTGGACAGCACGATGGCCCACAGGTTGCGTTTCATGCAATCCCGCACGAGACCCTTAGAACAGGAGTTTCTTGACATCATAGCCTGCCACCTCCGTTTCATTGATAAAGATTTCCTCCAGCGTCAGCGGGAGCATTTCGCAGAAGGTCGGGTTCAGCGCGTTCACCCTGGCGAGCAGCTCCTCGCGGCTGCCGCGCGCCGTAATAGTGTACAGCGAGCCGCGCTGCTCCTTGTGCAGAATGTCAAAGCCTTCCCACGCGGAATCCGGCAGCGGATTCGGGAAAATGCACTGCATTTTGTACATACCGAGCTTCATGTCGTCCAGATCGCGCGAGAACAGGATACCGCCGCGATGCAGCAGACCGACATGGTCGCAGATGTCCTCCAGCTCACGCAGGTTGTGCGAGGCGATGATGGGCGTCAGACCTCTGTCCGCTACATCCTCGGCAAACAGGCTCTTTACCGTCTGGCGAACGACCGGGTCGAGACCGTCGAACGTCTCATCGCAGAATAAGTAGTCCGTGCCGCTGCATACGCCGCAGATGACCGAAACCTGCTTTTTCATGCCCTTGGAGAACGTCCGCAGCTTGCGGTTTTCGTCCAGACCGAAGCCGTTCATCAGCTTGCGGTAGCGCGCTTCATCGAATTTGCTGTAAAAGCGCTTGTAGTAGTTTTTCATTTCCTTCGGCGTGCTGTTCGGGAAAAAGAACTGCTCATCCGAGATGAAGAAAAACCGTTCCTTCATCGCAATGTTCTCGAAAATGTCCTCTCCATCGATCTGCACCGTGCCCTCATCCGGCTGCAAAATGCCGGCCAGCATGCGCAGGAACGTGGACTTGCCCGCGCCGTTCGAGCCGATCAGGCCGTAGACCGAGCCGTCCTTCACTTCCGCGCAGATGTGATCGACCGCCGTGATGTCCTCAAACCGCTTGGTCGCGTTGGTTGCCGTAATCATGTTCTGCTCTCTCCTTTCCTCTCTACCCAGCCGCGCAGCTGCTCCTCGGTCGCCCCGAGTGAGCGCGCCTGACCGGCCAGTACGGTAATCTGCTCACCCAGTTCGTCAAGCCTCTGGGAACGCAGCGCCGCTGCATTGTCCGATATAAAATTTCCCCGTCCTTTTGCGGCGTAGATCACACCGCGGCGTTCCAGCTCTCCGTAAGCGCGCTGTATTGTGTTCGGGTTGATCGACAGTTCCATCGCAAGCTGCCGTACACTGGGCAGCTGGGTGTCCGCCGGCAGTGCCCCACGCAGAGCCAGTCCCTCAATGCCGTCCACCACCTGTTCATAGATGGGTCGGGCATCCCGATAGTCGATTTTAATCACCTGACGCGCCTCCTTTCCTTTTGTTGATTTGAGAGTGTATCAACTGTACTGTGTGTTTTAGTACAGTTAGATAATAACACGAACCAGACGGCATGTCAAGCATAATTAGTAATCAGGAATTAGAAGTTAGTAATTAACGTGATAGAAAGCCTTACCGTAGGGTGCGCCGACCCCGGCGCACCGTGTAAACCGTCTGCACATGCGTAACCGTAGGGGCGAACATTGTTCGCCCGCAGCGCGACCGGAGCCTGCGCAAGGAGCGGCCGCACACCCGTTTAACCACAACGAGGGAGCACACTGTGCTCCACTACGAGATAAATGTTGCCGATGAATTTACAAACGGTGCGCCGAGGTCGTACCCCAGGGCACCTTCTCTTGCGGCTATGCCGCAATTCACCTTGCCGCACCCTACGGTAATGTTTGTGCAGTTATTTGTCGGTATGAACATGATTTATCGTTGCAAAAGGAAAAGGGCGCACAATGTGCGCCCTGCGGAGAACCATCCCTTCACGGTCATTCTCCATTTTCCATTTTCAATTCTCCATTATTTCCATTTCCACTCGCGGACTTCCGGCATATCCTCTCCGTACTCGTTGATATACTGCTGATGCTGCACCAGCTTATCGCTCATCTTCTGGTAGAGATACGCGCCGCGGTTGCCAAGCTGCGGCAGGCGCAGCAGAACGTCCTTGACAAGGTGGAAGCGGTCGATATCATTCTGCACGCGCATATCGAACGGCGTGGTGATGGTGCCCTCCTCCCTGTAGCCGCGAACGTGCAGGTTGCGGTTATGACGGCGGTAGGTCAGCTCATGAACGAGCGTCGGGTAGCCGTGGAAGGCGAAGATGATCGGCTTATCCTTGGTGAACAGCATGTCGTACTCGGCATCGGACAGGCCGTGCGGATGCTCCCGCTCGGGCTGCAGCTTCATCAGGTCAACCACGTTGACAACGCGAACCTTGAGTTCGGGCAGCTCTTCCCGCAGGATGGATACGGCAGCCAGCGTTTCGAGCGTCGGCGTCTCGCCGCAGCACGCCATAACAACGTCCGGTTCTGCGCCCTGATCGTTGGACGCCCACTCCCAGATGCCGATGCCCTGGGTGCAGTGCTGCACAGCCTGCTCCATGGTCAGCCACTGCGGACGCGGATGCTTGGAAGCCACGATGACGTTGACATAGTTGCGGCTCTTGATGCAGTGATCGAAGCAGCTGAGCAGGCAGTTTGCATCGGGCGGCAGGTACAGACGGACAACATCCGCCTTTTTGTTGGCGATGTGGTCAAGGAAACCCGGGTCCTGATGGGTAAAGCCGTTGTGGTCCTGCTGCCATACGTTGGAAGCCAGAATCAGGTTGAGCGACGCGATCGGCTGACGCCACGGCAGGCCGTTGCAGACCTTGAGCCACTTGGCGTGCTGTGCCGCCATCGAGTCGATAATGCGGATGAATGCCTCATAGCTTGCGAAAAAGCCGTGACGGCCGGTCAGCAGATAGCCCTCGAGCCAGCCCTCGCACATGTGCTCGGACAGCATGCCGTCCATCACGCGGCCGCTTGCGGACAGAAATTCGTCGGTGTCCAGACGCTCGGCGTTCCACTCGCGGTCGGTGACCTCGAAAATGTGGCTCAGGCGGTTGGACATGGTCTCGTCCGGGCCGAATACGCGGAAGTTGCGGCTGTCCATGTTCAGCTTGATGACATCGCGGACATAAGCGCCAAGCTCGATCATATCCTGACCCTCAACACTGCCCGGAGCCGGAACATTCAGTCCGTAATCGCGGAAATCCGGCAGGCGCAGCTGGTGCATGAGCAGACCGCCGTTGGCGTGCGGGTTTGCGCCGATGCGGTGCTCGCCGGTCGGTGCCAGTGCCTTGAGTTCGGGAATCAGCTTGCCGTTTTCGTCGAACAGCTCCTCCGGATGGTAGCTGCGCAGCCACTGCTCGAGCATGGGCAGGTGCTCCGGACTGTCCATCATCAGCGGCACCTGATGCGCGCGGAAGCTGCCCTCGATCTGCTTGCCGTCCACGTTTTTCGGGCCGGTCCAGCCCTTCGGGGTGCGCAGCACGATCATCGGGTAGATCGGACGGGTCGTGTCGCCGGTCTCGCGGGCGTGCTTGCGGATGGCGAGGATTTCCTCGGTTACGGTGTCGAGCGTGTCCGCCAGTGCGCGGTGTACCTTCATCGGCTCATCGCCCTCGACGAAATACGGCTTCCAGCCGCAGCCCTCGAGCATTTTGCGCAGTTCCTCCTCCGGAATGCGCGAAAGCAGGGTCGGGTTGGAGATTTTGTAGCCGTTCAGATGCAGGATCGGCAGAACAACGCCGTCCGTCACCGGATTGAGAAACTTGTTGCCGTGCCACGAGGTTGCCAGCGGGCCGGTCTCCGCCTCGCCGTCACCGACAACTACGGTTGCGATCAGGTCGGGGTTATCCAGCACCGCACCGAAGCCGTGCGCCAGAGAATAACCAAGCTCGCCGCCCTCGTGGATGGAGCCCGGGGTCTCCGGGGCAACATGGCTGGCAATGCCGCCCGGGAACGAGAACTGCTTGAACAGGCGCTTCATGCCCTCGGTGTCCTCGCTGATGTTCGGGTAAACCTCGCTGTAGGTGCCCTCGAGGTAGGTGTTCGCCACGAAGAAATTGCCGCCGTGACCCGGACCGGACAGCAGGATCATATCCAGATTATACTGCTTGATGATGCGGTTCAGGTGAACGTAAATCAGATTCTGACCGGGCACCGTGCCCCAGTGACCGACGATCTTTTTCTTGATATGCTCAGGCTTCAGCGGCTCCTTGAGCAGCGGGTTATCGAGCAGGTAAAGCTGACCGGCTGCAAGATAATTTGCCGCCCGCCAGTATGCGTCCATTTTGTTCAGCATTTCGTCGTTGATGTGTGCTGCCATAGCGTAATGCTTCCTTTCTGCGATTGACTGTATGCGTGGTTTTATTATTCTATCCGTTTTAAGGCAAATAATGCGATAAAACGTCCACCTGTTTTTTCATTCCTTATCACGCTGAGATAATAGCACATCGTTATTTATTTGTCAATATTACATTTGTCATTGATTCAGGCAGGAGTGAGGAGGCAGGCGTACTTGAAAATGGAGAATGGAAAATTGCGGCATAGCCGCAATTCACCTTGGCGCACCCTACGGTATACATTTCATACGGTGATATCGCAATGCGAAGAAGGTTAAACCACAGCGTTCATTCTCCATCCGCCATTATTCCGAAAAAAAGAACAGCGTCCCGCTCTATCCAAGCGGAACGCTGTAATTTCATTGCATTTTTATCAAATCTGCGAAGTAAACACCTTATAGCCATCATCGGTGAGGGTGTCGATGAGGCGCTTGGCGTGGTCAACGCCGCCGACCTCACAGACGACATGGATAATCGCCTCGCCGATCTCGAGGTCCGTCTGTACGCGGTCATGCTGGAACAGGATGATATTGGCATTCTGCTGTGCAACGATGTGCGAGAAATGCTCGAGTGCGCCCGGAGCATCCGGCATGAGCACAGAGAACTTCAGCTGACGGCAGCGGGTGATCAGGCCCTTTTCCACAATCTTGTGGATAAAGGATACGTCGATATTGCCGCCGGACAGCACGCAGACGACCTTCTTGCCGCGTACATCCACCTTGTTGTTGAGGACAGCCGCGAGCGGAGCCGCACCCGAGGTCTCAACGACCTGCTTGCAGCGCTCGAGCAGCAGCAGAACAGCGGAAGCAATCTCGTCATCGGAAACCGTGACAACGCGGTCCACATACTTCTTGATATACTCAAAGGTCTTTTCGCCCGGGGTCTTTACAGCGATACCGTCAGCGATGGTGTGCACGGTATCGGACGGAGTACGCTCACCGGTGCGGAACGAATTTGCGATCGCCGGTGCGCCCTCAGCCTGTACGCCGATGATCTGGATGCGCGGGTTGATCTGCTTTGCGCAGGCAGCCACGCCAGAGATCAGTCCGCCGCCGCCGGCCGGAACGAAGATCATGTCAACGCCCGGCAGGTCGCGCAGGATTTCCAGCGCGATGGTGCCCTGACCCGCCATAACATCCTCATCGTCAAACGGGTGGATGAACTCTGCGCCGGTCTCCTCGCAGATCTCGCATGCCTTGGCATAGGCTTCATCGTAAATGTTGCCCGCCAGAACAACCTCGGCGCCGTAGCCCTGGGTTGCGGAAACCTTGGCGATCGGCGCGGAACGCGGCATAACGATGGTGGACTTTACACCGGCAGCGGTTGCCGCAAAGGCAACGCCCTGTGCATGGTTACCCGCAGAGGACGCAACAACGGCGTGCAGGTCGCCCTCAGCGAAGCGCTTCATAATCTTATTGTAAGCACCGCGCACCTTAAAAGAGCCGGTCTTCTGCTGATTTTCGTACTTCAGATAAACCTCTGCGCCGGTCATGGCGGAGAAGGTGCAGGACGTAGACAGCGGAATGTTGTGGATGACGTTTTTCAGTCGGTCCGCAGCTGCCTCGAAATCTTTTAATTCTAACATTGAGCATCTTCCTCGTTTTTGCAAGTTAAGATAATAATAGCACGTTCTTTTTTTGATTGCAAGACACATATTATATATATGAGTCAGTAATTAGCAGTTAGGAATTAGTAATTACTAATTATTATTTGCCTTTATCTCATGAATTTGCTATACTAAAGAAAGATTATTGTGGGAGGAACTGCAATGGACGAGCAAACCCGTGGATTCCGCAGTGCCATCTTCGGCGGCTTTAACCGCGAGGACGTACTGCATTACATAGAAGAAACCGACACGAAATACTACATCGAGACCGCCGAGCTTCGCTCTCAGCTGACCGAAGCGCAGTCCGCGATGAACGAGCTGCGCACGCAGAACGAGGCGCTTACCGCGAAGAACGCCGAGCTGCTCGAGCGGCTGGGCGAAATGACGCTGGATACCGATAAGATCCGCGCACAGCTGGACCAGATCGAAAGCGGTTTTTCCCTGCAGGCGACCGAGATCGAGGCGCAGAACGCCCGCGCGGCGCAGCTTGCGGCGGAAAACGACCGGCTGACCTCGGAGAACGCCAAGCTGTCAGCCAAATGCGGTGAATACGATGCGACCAGAGAGAAGATCGCCGAGATGGAGCTTTCCGCGTACCGGCGCGCCAAGCAGATCGAGGAGGATGCCAAGGTAGAGCTGCAGAAGCTGCGCCGCAAGTCGATGGAGACCATCGAGCAGGTGCGCCGTCAGTTGGATGCCACCAAGGAGAACTACCGCACCGTGCTGGCACGCAACCAGCAGGAATCCGCCGAGATGGCCCGCAAAGCCGGTGAAGTGCTCGGCGAAATTGACAAGATCAGCGCGTCGCTCGGCAAAAAGGACGGCGAGGCGCCCCATCCCGAGCCGGACAAGACAAAAAACGGACTGCGTGAGGTTCTGAACAATCTGCGCCCGAAAACGGAGGAATAAGCATGGCACACTACGATTTGAAAACCGAACAGCTCAAGGAAATGGCGCCGAAGCTGCGCGCGGGCGACACCGTAACGCTGACCGGCACGGTCTACACCGCGCGCGACGCCGCACACAAGAAGATCGTTGCCGCGATGGACGCAGGCGACAAGCTGCCGTTCGACCTCGACGGCGCGGCGATCTACTACGCCGGACCGACCCCCGCAAAGCCGGGTCAGGTCATCGGCTCGGTCGGCCCGACCACCTCCGGCCGTATGGACCCGTTCGCACCGCGTCTGCTCGATGCAGGTCTTGCCTGCATGATCGGCAAGGGCGTGCGCAATCAGGGCGTGCAGGACGCAATGGCGCGCAACGGCGCGGTTTATATGGTAGCCATCGGCGGCGCAGGCGCGGCGAAGGCGGCATCCATTAAGAATGTCGAGGTCATCGCATATGACGAGCTGGGCTGTGAGTCGGTCAAGCGTCTCACCGTGGAGAATTTCTCCGCCATCGTGTCGCAGGATTCGGTCGGCGGCAACCTCTACACCGAGGGCGTTGCAAAGTATAAGAAGGATTGAGCCAAAAGGCGGACGGTTGTCCGCCTTTTTCTTTTTGCATTTGATGTGGTTTTGCCTTCTCCGCAGGGCGGGGCACTCCGGAGTGCTCCGCCCTACGGTATAGATTTAATCCTGCATTATTTCTCCCTGTATCTCACCAGAATATAGTCCTCCCCAAGGGTTTCAATGCACCCCCACGGAATAACGCAGTCATTTTTGGAGAACAGCCCGACAATGCCGCTTTGCGCGGGCACAACGAGTGCGGTAATCTGTCCGCAGACCGGATCGAACAGCAGATCGCTCACCTCGCCCATCCGTGCTCCGTCGCACAGATTGATCACCTCACGGCAGTGCAGCTCGGAAAATCGCATGGTATTCTGCATTTAATCCTCTCCTAACGCGCGGTGCAGGAAACGTTCCGTGCTCTGCCCTGCCGGACGGTTGAACCGCCCCAGTTCAAACAGACAGTCCGGGTTTCGTGTAACGGTATTGATGCGCTCCTCGCACCCGAGCGTACACCGGAAGCCCATGCTTTTAAGCAGCGCTTCGCTCTCCTTGGAGCACGCACCGAACGGATAGGTGTAGCAGGTCGGCGCGGGCAGTCCGGCGTCTGTGATGAGCGTCTGCGTCTGCTCGGTGTCCTCGCGGAGCAGGGTCTCATAGCGCATTTCGTCCTCGCCTCTCCGGCGCAGACAGCCGCGGCGTTCACCGTACTCGTGCAGGTTCCACGAGTGATTCTGCACCTCAAACACATCCTGCATTTCGCGCAGGCGGTCAAGCCGCAAATGCGACCAGTAGGCGTTTTCCTCTCCGTTGTCGGTGAAAAGCGCGGTCTGACTGCCGATGATGGACACAACCGCCTTCATTCCGCGCTGCTTGAGCAGCGGATAGGCGTAAATGTAGTTGTTGTAGTAGCCGTCATCGAAGGTGATCATCACCGGCTTCTCCGGCAGGTCTGCGCCGTCCTGCACATACGCCAGCAGATCGCTCACCGTTACGGCGGTATACCCCTTCGCCTGCAAGGCATCCAAATCGGCCGCCAAAACCGCCGGCGAGATAACATATTTGCCCTGCCGTGCGCTGTCCTTGAGAATGCTGTGATACATTAGAATCGGTACGCGCACGCTGTCCTCCCCGAATACCGGCTGCACCGTGTCGGCACGCTCAAGCAGTCCGAGCGCAAAGCATAAAACCAAAACCGTGCATACCGCCTGAAACGCGGTGTGACGAAAACCCAATCGCAAAGAAATCCCCTCCTGTCATAATTTATGCAGCAAAAAAAGATTTCAGCACCCTGCGGTATGCATTTCATGCACTGCCAACCCTGGGGAAACGCCGTAAACCGTATCGTTCATTCTCCATTCTCCATTTTCCATCCTCAATTTTCAACTTTCCTCTTGACATCCCTCTCCCATTGGTGTAAACTATCATAGCATGAATTCACACATCCCGTGATGAAAGCGGTCGGTGATGGGACGCTCGTTCTGTTGCCGCTGTCAGATGATCAGGGATGGAGGAAAAACCAAGGAGGAAAAACAAAATGGCAGTAATTTCTATGAAGCAGCTGCTGGAGGCCGGCGTACACTTCGGCCATCAGACCCGTCGTTGGAACCCGAAAATGGCTACCTACATCTTCACCGAGCGCAATGGTATCTACATCATTGACCTCCAGAAGACTGTAAAGAAGCTCGAGGAAGCATACTTCTTCGTACGCGATATGGCAGCTTCCGGCAAGTCCATCCTGTTTGTCGGCACCAAGAAGCAGGCACAGGACGCAATCAAGGAAGAGGCTGAGCGTTGCGGTCAGTTCTACGTTAACGCACGTTGGCTGGGCGGCATGCTGACCAACTTCAAGACCATGCGTACCCGTATCGCTCGTCTGAACCAGCTGCAGAAGATGCAGGCTGACGGCACCTTCGATCTGCTCCCGAAGAAGGAAGTTATCAAGCTCCAGCTCGAGATCGCTAAGCTCGAGAAGTACCTCGGCGGCGTTAAGGAAATGAAGGAGCTTCCGGGCGCTCTGTTCGTAGTTGACTCCCGCAAGGAGAAGAACGCGATCGCAGAAGCACGCAAGCTGGGCATTCCGATCGTTGCAATCGTTGATACCAACTGCGATCCGGACGAGATCGACTACGTTATCCCGGGCAACGACGACGCTATCCGCGCTATCAAGCTGATCTCCCAGACCATGGCTAACGCTGTTCTGGAAGGCAAGCAGGGCGAGCAGCTCGAGGTTGAGGCTAAGGCTGACGCAAAGGCTGAGTAATTCATAACTCAATATAACATTCAGTGAGTTGTTCGTAGGGCGCGACGACCCGGCGCGCCGGTGTTCGTTGTGCCCTACGTTTTTTTCATCGTAAAATCATAAATTGGAGGAATAATAAAATGGCTTTTACCGCTGCTGACGTAAAGAAGCTCCGCGAAATGACCAGCGTAGGCATGATGGACTGCAAGAAGGCACTGACCGAGGCCGACGGCGACTTCGACAAGGCTATCGAGCTGCTCCGTGAGAAGGGCCTGGCTAAGGCTGCCAAGAAGGCAGACCGCATCGCTGCTGAGGGTCTGGTCAAGGCTACCGTATGTGATGAGTGCGGCGTAGGCGCAATCATCGAGGTAAACTCCGAGACCGACTTCGTTGCTAAGAACGCTGACTTCCAGCAGTTCGTTTCCGACGTTGCTAACGTTGTTATCAAGGACGCTCCGGCTGACGTTGAGGCTCTCAAGGCTTGCAAGATGGGCGAAGGCACCGTTCAGGACGCTCTGCAGGAGAAGGTTCTGACCATCGGCGAGAACCTGCAGATCCGTCGTTTCGAGCGTTTCGACGACTCCACCGTTAACGTTGCTTACAACCACATGGGCGGCGTAATCGGCGTTCTGGTTGGTCTGGAAGTTTCCGAGGGCCTGAAGGACAACGCTGCTGTTAAGGAGCTGGGCAAGGACATCGGCATGCAGGCTGCTGCTATGAACCCGTCCTTCCTGGACAAGTCCGACGTTGACGAAGCTACTCTGGCTAAGGAGAAGGAGATCCTCCTGATCCAGGCTCTCGAGGAGAACAAGACCGCTGCTAAGCCGAAGCCGGAGCAGATCATCCACAAGATGGTAGACGGCCGTATCGGCAAGTACTACGAGGAGAACTGCCTCCTGCAGCAGGCTTTCGTTAAGGAGAACAAGGTTTCCGTTGAGGCTCACATCAAGGCTGTTGCCAAGGAGCTGGGCGGCGAGATCAAGCTCGTAAAGTGCGTTCGTTTCGAGAAGGGCGAGGGCATCGAGAAGAAGGTTGACGACTTCGCAGCAGAAGTTGCTTCCATGGCTAAGTAATCTCGTTACCAAAACGATAGATCAAGGACTTCCGGTTTTACCGGAGGTCCTTTTTATTTGTAGAAAGCAATTTAGAAAATCTCTTTTCGTCAGTCAGGGTCAGGTCAGTCAGAATCATTCTCCATTCTCAATTTTGTTTCTGCTCTGCTGTTCTCTGCTATGCTCTTCTCTTCTCTTCTCTGCTCTTCTGTTCTGTCCTCTGCTCTTCTCTGCTCTGTGGATTTTCCGGACGAGAAATGCCGTTTTCCGGACGAGAAATCGCGTTTTCCGGGCGAGAAAAAACGATGGGCATGGGAATAAGCCCTGTTGATACCCAACAAGGCTGGTTTTGCTCTGTTCGATGGAGCAGCTTCATCGGCTCAGGTCGCCGCCGATTGGTTCTCACTCCCGCCGATGCGCTGCTGCATTCACCCTGACCGGCAATGGTTCTGCCCTCACCTATATGCTGAATTGAGGAAAAAATTGACCACGAATGGTCAACTCAGGAAAATATTTTTCGGTCTGTACAATCTATCCCGTAGGGGCGAACATTGTTCGCCCACGCCCCGTATGATTTTGCGCTGCTCGGGCGCACACTGTGCGCCCCTACGCGATAACGTTGCAAACGGCAATATATCGTTGCAAATAGCCTGTGCAGGTTGATTTCGCTATCGAACGAGCGCTCTTTCCTTCGAATTAGGCGCGTGCCTGTTTTGCATTCCTTCGTATATGGCGCGTGCCTAACTTGAGCGTCTGGTGCAGTCCCCTAACCGCACTGCCACACGCGTGCCGACCCGTCCGGTGGTGGATTCGCTTCCGTTGCGACGGAAGCCACGCCGGTTGAAACGTGCCACCGGCACGTTTCTAAGAGCCGGCGCTTCGTTTAGGGTGTGTGCCTAACTTGAGCGTCTGGTGCAGTCCCCTAACCGCACTGCCACACGCGTGCCGACCCGTCCGGTGGTGGATTCGCTTTGCTGCGGCAAAGCCACGCCGGTTGAAACGTGCCACCGGCACGTTTCTAAGAGCCGGCGCTCCGTTTAAGGCGCGTGCCTAACTTGAGCGTCTGGTGCAGTCCCCTAACCGCACTGCTACACGCGTGCCGACCCGTCCGGTGGTGGATTCGCTTCCGTTGCGACGGAAGCCACGGTGGTTGAAACAGCCCACCGGGCTGTTTCTAAGAGCCACCTTTCGAATCCGCCACCTGCCTTTCACCAAAGCAAAAAAGACATTCCTTTTGGAATGTCTTTTCGCTTTGGTGGAAGGTGGTGGATTCGAACCACCGAAGTCATAGACGACAGATTTACAGTCTGTTCCCTTTGGCCACTCGGGAAACCTTCCATATTCAGTTACCAGCTTGATTGGAGCTGGTGGACGGACTTGAACCCCCGACCTGCTGATTACAAATCAGCTGCTCTACCAACTGAGCTACACCAGCATTTCATCAAGTCGTCTTGTCTCAGCGACTTGTTTAGTATACCTCACGCCGGTGTATTTGTCAATAGGTTTGTCCGAAATTATTGCATTTTATTTTTCCGGTCGATCGAATCCGACACCTGCTGCAGAACAGTCAGCAGTGCGCTCGACAAATCCGGATAACGCCGTGCAATCTCGCTCGGGGCGAGCGGCATCCGCCGGATATTCTCCTGCGTCAGACCGCAGCCTTCCTCGCCGTTGGCCGCCAGACGGATTTTCAGCTCATGCTCCTTCATGCGGGCATCGCACAGGTACTCGAAGCGATCCTGCGGCGCGCGGAACACCGCATCCACCCCGGCCGGGTCGGCCATGTAGAGATAGCGGTACACCTTGTAGATTGCAACCGCGAAATACGACTCGATCTCGTGCGAAAGCTGCTTGCTCTCGAGTGATTCGGCAACCTGCAGCAGCAGGGCTGTCGCCTGCACGATCCGGCTGTGCTCCGTCTCGGTGTCCGTGCCCTCCATGCGCTCGGCAGGCACAGCAGAGCCGTCACGCGCCATCGAACGGCCGAGCAGGTAGTCACAGGACACGCCGTAATAATCCGCCGCACGCACGACAAAAGACAGACCGGGTTCACGTAGTCCGTTCTCATAGTGGCTGAGAAGCGCCTGCGAAACGCCGAGGTCGCCCGCTGCCGCTCTTTGACTTATTTTCTTTTCCCGTCGCAGAAGCGCAAGCGTGCGCGAAAAATCACTCATTCCAACATTCTCCGTCTGCGTTGTGCCGCAGAAGGCACAACTATAAAATATATATTCATATTATACTCGCTGTATTACCGTTTGTAAAGTACAGAAAACAGTCATATTCGACGCATTTCGACAGGCTCGCTTTGGGTTTCCGGCACTTTTCCCTGCATTTTGTTGTCCTGTTTCCGATTGGTAACTACATATTGGGGATTGTGTAATCCGACGGTTGTTAGAAAAATTCGTCAGGCTTCGCCGGACGGTTGCGCTTGACGCAGGAGCGGGTGCATTTTATAATAAAATAGAGTAGTATCGCAGATTTCACCTGCTATCCTGCACCGATTGAGCGGTGCACCCGAACTGCGTAAGCGGGTTCGTCCCTGACGGGCGGGAGTTTTTTCAGCACCGGCTGACCGGGGCACGCGAACTGCGCAGGCGGTTCGCCCCTGACGGGCGGGAATTTTTTCAGCACTGGCTGACCGGGGCACGCGAACTGCGCAGGCGGTTCGCCCCTGACGGGCGGGAGTTTTTTCAGCACCGGCTGACCGGGGCACGCGAACTGCGTTAGCGTGTTCGCCCCTGACGGGCGGGAGTTTTTTCTGCACCGGCTGAACGGGGTACTCGAACTGCGTTAGCGGGTTCGCCCCTGACGGGCGGGAGTTTTTCGCTGAACCTCAGCGGGGGGATTCGCCGTCTGCGGACGACGGGAACGTGCCGCGCCCCGCGGCAGGGCAAGAGGGTAGACACCTACGGTTTCTCCCCTCTTAACTCCCGTTTCCCTTTATTTCTTAGTCTGGCGCAGATTTCCTATATGTGACCGCTACGAAAAGGGGTACAGCAGAGGATTTTTTCTTCCGTATCTTTCGCAACCGATTCGCAGTGTCAGACAGCGTACTGCTACACAGGCGGTTTAGTCAACGCAGGCGCAACATACCCGTGTTGCGCAACTCTTTAACACGTTATACCGCACGGCACCTGCGAATTAAGCGTTTGGTGCAAGTTATCCTGCGTAGGCCCTGTCTATCATAACGCGCTCACGAATTGCGCGACACGGGTATGTCGCGCCTGCGTAGAGTAGCTGGTCTGTGTAGCAGAAAGGTATCCGACACTGCGAATATGCGGATACATGAGCGCACGCAGTGCGTCTCTGCGGAAGAAAAAATCCTCTGCCGTTCCCCTGCTTCGCAGCGGTCACATGTCGGCAATCTGCGCCGTGCCCTCTAAGGAAATGGGTGATTCTCAAGAGGGTAGAAACCTTGGTGTCTACCCTCTTGTGCGCCTGCCGCGTAGGCAAGAACCGTTCGCCTCAAAGGCGAAAAACCATCGTTTATCAAAAGATTATATAATGATAAAGGAGTCCTAACCTTGACCATCGAAGAAATCCTCAAGCTGCGGCAGGAAGCCGGCGGCTTAAACAAACTGATGCACATGCACGTTGTGACGCTCGACAAGGACGGCGGCGCAACCGTAGAGCTTGACCTGACCCCCGAGCTGCTCAATCCGCTCGGCATGGCGCACGGCGGCACGATCTTCACGCTGTGCGACATTGCGGCAGGCTCTGCGGCAGCGTCTCAGGGCACGGTGGCTGTCACGCTCGACAGCACCATCCACTACTACCGTCCGGGCCGCTGCGGCAAAAAGCTGACCGCTGTGGCGTACGAGCGCAAGCGCGGCCGCAAGGTGTCGGTCTACATGGTCGAGGTGCACGACGACGAGGGCAAGCACATTGCCGACGCGACCTTCACCATGTTCTACACCGGCGCTACGCTGGATGACATGAAATATTGAGCGGGGTAAGCAAGGCCATCGTGCAGCCGCTGCTGGACTGGTATGACGCCGGTCACCGCGACCTGCCGTGGCGGTCTGAGCCTACTCCCTACCGCGTCTGGGTGAGCGAGATCATGCTGCAGCAGACGCGCGTGGAGGCCGTGCGCGGCTATTTTTCCCGTTGGATGAACGCGCTGCCCAATATTCCCGCTCTCGCGGCGGCGGACGAGGCCGTTTACACCAAGCTCTGGGAGGGGCTCGGCTACTACAGCCGCGTGCGCAACCTGCACCGTGCAGCGGTCCTGCTGTGCGAGCAATACGGCGGCGAACTGCCCGCCGACTACGATAAACTGCTCTCTCTGCCCGGTGTCGGTGAATATACGGCAGGCGCGGTGGCGTCTATCGCGTTCGGGCTGCCTGTTCCGGCGGTGGACGGCAATGTTCTGCGTGTGGCGGCGCGGCTGGATAACGATTTCACGCCGATCACGGACGCCAAATTCAAAAAGCAGACGCGCGAGCGGTTCGCCGCACTCATGCCGTCCGACCGCCCCGGCGACCTCAACCAGTCGCTGATGGAACTCGGTGCAACGGTCTGTCTGCCGAACGGCGCACCGCGCTGTGACGACTGCCCGATTCAGCATCTCTGCGAGGGCTTTCACCGCGGGAACGCGGCTGTGCTGCCGCTCCGTGCGGCGAAAAAGGCGCGGAGAGTGGAAAACCGCACCGTGCTCCTTGTGCGCTGCGGCGAACTGGTCGGTCTGCGGCAGAGACCCAAAAAGGGTCTGCTCGCCGGTCTGTGGGAGCTGCCGTCGCTCGATGGTCATCTCTCGCCGGACGAGCTGCGCGCGGTGCTCACCGAAATGGGCTGGAGCGTGCGAAAGCTGCTCTCTCTGCGGCCTGACAAGCATATTTTCACCCATGTGGAGTGGCACATGAACGGCGTGTATGTCGAACTGGACGCACCTGCACCCGCTCTCACCTTTGTCACACCCGCCGAGCTGCGCGACGCTTACGCGCTGCCAAGCGCGTTCCGCAGCTTTGTTTCCGTACTGGAGGACTGATCCATGCAACTGCAAACCATCATTCACACCATTCCGCCGCTGTACGACAGCGAGTCGCGCGTGCTGCTGCTCGGCTCGATTCCAAGCCCGAAATCCCGCGAGGTCGGATTCTTTTACGGCCACCCGCAGAACCGGTTCTGGCGCGTGCTGGCGGCTGTGCTTGGCGAGGAGGTGCCGGTCTCCATCGAGGACAAGCGTGCGATGTGCCTACGGCATCATGTGGCACTGTGGGATACCATCGCCAAATGCGATATTGCGGGCGCGTCCGACACGTCTATCCGCAACGCCGAGCCGAACGACATAGGCCGCCTGCTCCGCGAGAGCAAAATTACGCGCATTTTTGCCACCGGCGGCAAGTCGGCGCAGCTGTACCGCAGGCTGATCGAGCCGAAAACCGGCGTACCCATCACGCAGCTGCCCTCCACCAGTCCGGCGAACGCCGCTTGGTCGCTCGAACGGCTGATCGAGGCGTACCGCGTTATTCTCTGATTCGAGGTGTATTTTTTACGAGTAAAGAGTTATTTCCCAATGCTGCACTCAAAAAGCTGATTTTTCCGCTCGTTATCGAGCAGGTGCTCGCCATCACGGTCGGTCTGGCCGACACGATGATGGTCTCCTCGGTCGGTGAAGCGGCGGTTTCCGGCGTATCGCTGGTCGATATGCTCAACGTGCTCATCATCAACATCTTTTCCGCACTGGCGACCGGCGGTGCGGTCGTGGTCGCACAGCTGCTCGGCGCGAGAAAAAACGACCGTGCATGCGACGCCTCCAAGCAGCTGTACTTAGTCGTCACGGTCATTGCGCTGATCATCTCGGCGCTCGTCATGCTGTTCCGCGCACCGCTGCTGCGGCTGCTGTTCGGCACGATCGAGGACGACGTGATGCAGAGCGCGCTCACCTACCTGACGGTCAGCGTGTTCTCCTACCCTGTTCTCGCGATTTACAACGCCGGTGCGGCGCTGTTCCGCGCACAAGGCAACTCGCGTATCTCCATGCTGATTGCGGGACTGATCAACATCGTCAACCTCATCGGCAACTCGCTGTTCATTTTCGTGTTCAAGTGGGGCGTCGGAGGCGCAGCGCTTTCGTCCGTGCTGTCGCGCGGCACGGCGGCTGCCGCTATCACGATTCTGCTGCTGAACCCCGAGCACACGGTCTCCCTGCGGCGCGGACAGCGGTTTCGACCGGATAAGGAGCTTATCCGCCGCATTCTGCAGATTGGTGTGCCGAACGGACTGGAAAACAGCCTGTTTCAGCTTGGCCGCGTGCTCGTCGTGAGCATGATCTCGCTGTTCGGCACGACGCAGATTACCGCGAATGCGCTGGCGAACAATCTGGACGCTGTAGCCGTCATTCCGGGTCAGGCGATGAGTCTGGCGATGATAACCGTTATCGGGCAGTGCATCGGCTCGGGCGATGAGCCGCAGACGCGCCGCATGGCGAAAAAGCTGATGATGATCACCTACGCCGTTACCGCCAGCACCTGCCTTGTCACGATTGCGTGCACGCCGCTCATTCTCAAGATTTACAGCGTGTCCGCAGAGGCGCTTGCGCTCGGCATGACGCTGATTATGATTCACAACGGCTGCGCGATCTTCCTGTGGCCGACCTCGTTTGCCATGCCGAATATCCTGCGTGCAGCGAATGACGTAAGATATCCGATGGTGTGCTCGATTATCTCCATGCTGGGACTGCGGCTTGTCGCGGGATATATTCTCGCGGTGCACTTCGGCATGGGCGCGATCGGCATCTGGATTGCCATGATCGGTGACTGGCTGTGCCGGTCGATCTGCTTCTTCCTGCGGCTCAAAAGCGGGAAATGGCTGAGGTATGCACCGGGATTACGGGTTGCCGCCGGACAAAAATAATGCACCGGCTTCTGTGCAAAATCCCTTTGCAAACCGTGAATATCTGTTAATATATAGATATAAGCCGTAAACTCCCCGAGGGGAAAAATGCCGTTATGACTGAGGAGGGAAATCATATGACACCTAAACAGAGATGGTATTGTTTCTGGGTGATAATCGTAGTGACTGTCCTTTTAACGGCGGGCTTTGTATGGATTGCCATTCATAACCCGCAGGCGTCATTCGAGGACTTGCTTTACGCTCTTTGGAAAGGTATTGTAACCCTTGTTAACGGATAACTGAATAACAGTGCCCCGGCTCTGTCGCTTGACAAAACCGGGGCACTGCGTTATAATTGTATCAACAACGATGGCTCTCTGGCAAGAGCGGTCGTTCCTAAAAAACTTGGTTAATTGAGGAAACGCCGCTCCTTTTTAGGGGCGGTTATCTTCTATGTTTCAGACATAGACTGATGATAGCAACGATCAGAAGACCGAACTGGAACAGATCGGAATAAGTGACCATGTCATCACCTCCCTTATGTTGGGAGGAACAACCTGTTTCACATCGTTGTTGACATTCTGAGTATAGCATATATTGCAATACCTTGTCAATCAACCGCCTTTTGCGGCGGTTTTTGTTTTATCTGCATACAAAAAGGCGAACCTTACGGTTCGCCTTTTGTCTTACGGTTTTCCGGTAATTAAGAGAAAATCCACTCCTGCTCCTGCTCCTCGCCGCAGTACTTCTGCAGCGTCTCGCGGACAGCGTGCGGGCCGCGGTTCATCTCGCCAAACATGCGGACAACGGTCTCGCCTACGCCGATCTCAAACAGGTTGACACCGAAGTAGTAGCGGTTTGCCAGCAACGGGTACAGCTGAGCCTCGCTTACGTCGTCGCCCAGCTTCGGGTTGCCCATCAGCGCGCGGACATGCTCGATATTCGGGTCGGGGCTGAGGGTAAACTCGCTGCCGTTATCGTCCACGCCTTCCAGATAGCGCAGCCAGCCGGCCAGTACCAGCGGAATGTAAATCAGCTTGGTAGCACGGTGTGCGGGCAGCATGGAGTTATAGTAAGCGTACAGCGTAGTACCGAAGCGCGGCGCAATCTTACGCGAGGTATCGGTTGCGGTACGCTGCGGGGAATCCTGCAGGAACGGGTTCGGATAACGTTCGCCGAGAACCTCGTGCAGGAATGCCTCCGGGTCGATAACGCCCGGGTCGGCTACCATCGGCATTGCCTCCTGCTCGCTCAGGCGCGTGATGAGGTTGACCAGCTCGGTGTCCTTCATCTCGTCGCTGATGCGGGTGTAGCCGAGCATGCAGCCGAATACGCCGAGGGCGGTATCCATCGGGTTCATGCAGGTGCTTACCTTCATCATCGCAGACTTCTCAACGATGTCGCGGCGGGTGATGATAACGCCGCACTGCTCGAGAGCCGGATGACCGTTCGGGAATGCGTTCTCGATGAGCAGATAGTGCGGGCTTTCGGAGTTGACGTAAACAGCCGCGTGCGTGCCCTTTTCGGTTACGAACGGCTTTGCGTTCTCCAGACCGTCAGCCGCCAGCTTGTCTGCGATGCGGTTATCCGGATGCGGGGTAATCTTATCAATCATGGACAGCGGGAAGGTATTCTTCTTGAGCAGGAAGTAATACTCATCCTCGGTGATGAAGCCGCCACGCTGCCATGCGCGTGCCATGTGACGGACAGCACGCTCCAGACGGGTGCCGTTATCCGAGCAGTTATCCAGCGAAACGAGCGCCAGCGGAGACAGACCGGCGCGGCAGCGCTCGAGGCACAGCGCGGTCAGCTTGCCGAAGAAGGACTGGCAGCCTTCCGGACCGTTCTCGCGGTCGTGCTTGTAGTCCGGCAGGAACTCGCGGGTGTCGTCCTGGATGATATAGCCCTTCTCGGTCAGCGTAAAGCTGATCATCTGCAGGCTCGGCGCTAGGAAAATGTCCTTCAGGCGCAGCATGTCCTCGCTCAGCTTGAGGCTTTCGGTAACGGACGCAACCACTTCCTTGTTGATCGTGCCGTTGGAATACAGGGTGACAACCAGCGACAGATGATCGCAGGCGCGGTAGCAGCGGTCGATCAGCTCCTCATCGTAGCCGTCGCAGCAGATAATGCCGGTGTCGGACAGACCGGCGGTCAGCAGGCGCTGCGCCAGTACAGCCGGGAAAGCACGGAACAGGTTTCCGGCGCCGAAATGCAGCCAAGTCGGTGCCTTGTGGGTGTTTTCGCGCACGGCGTCAATGTCGTACTGCGGCAGACGATAACCCTTCCATGCCACGTTATGTTTAATACTCTCTTTTGTAAGTTTCATAAAGAGGTCACTCCCTTTCAGCGAACGGACTGTACCGTTCTTCTCCAATCATATATAGTATAACAAAAAATCAGCCGTTTGCATAGGGAAAAACAGAATTATTCACAAAAAGCTGAAAGCATGCTGCCAATGTTTTCAAATAAAACAAAAACCGCCCGAAAAGGCGGCTGATTGACTTTATTCGGTGTTATATGCTATAATCATTGCGGATACTGTTACATAAGGCGGTCAGACCCTCTTTTCCTTTCCCGCAGTCCGCGGCAGGAAGGAGGTGGCGCAAGTGCAGAAGAAAGCATTTCAGCTTTTTGTATGTGCGGTCATTGTACTGTACATTTTCTGTATAAAAGCGCGATGACCGTCCGGCTGGTACCCGAAACGGTCATCAAAATTTAACTGATGAAAGTACAAGGGCCTGACTGCTGTAACAGTGTCCCTTTGACTTTATTATAGCATATCCCCCGGCTTTGTCAAGCGACAGAGCCGGGGGACTGTTATCAGGTGGAGACAGGTTCCTCTCCGCCCTTACTCAAGAGTTTTCCGCAGCGGTCTTTCCATTCGGCAGCGCGCCATAGATACGGTTGACCAGCTTCATGCCGAAGTAGACCAGCACGATCTCGATCGGCAGCAGAATAAGGTTTTTCGGCACGCGCGTAACGAGCAGCACGCTCATCGCCTTGCCGCCGGTGACGGTCAGCCACAGGGTGTTCAGGCAGATATTGCAGAACAGGTTGATGCAGGTCTTTGCGCCGATGGCACGCCATACTGTGATCTTGCGCGGATACAGCCACAGACCCCAGATCAGACCGCCAACAACGGCTGTCAGCGTATAGCCCGGGAAATACGCGCCCATGGACAGGTTGCCCGCAAAGTAGCCGAGCACGTCGGTGCACACGCCGGCCATCATGCCGACGACCGGGCCGAACAGCATGCCGATCGACGCATTGCACAGGAAGCCGAAGCCGATACGCAGGTTGGGCGGCAGCTTGATCGACAGACCGAGCAGATCCAGCGTGACGTTGATCGCAATGAGCAGCGCCGTGACCGCCAGACAGCGGGTGGACCTCAGCTCACGCAGCGAGCGGACAAAGATATTCGGAGTTTTAGACATAGAAAAAGACACCTCCTAATCAAATTCATCTGTTGCCACAGCGATTTAGGAAAGTGCCTAAACAGTTGCAGCAGCGGGATGCGACCACAATACCGCAAGGAAAAGGCTCCCTTTCGTCCGCCGAACAACTCCCCGTTTCAGCGGCACTTAACGCATTGTGCTCTACTCTGCTTTTTCTGTTATAATTGTACCACGGTTTGAGCAGGTGTCAATACAGAAAATCCGTGTTCTGTCGGCTTCGTTTTGGTGCATTCTGTGGAATTGGATACTGTGGCAGACAATCTGTTAGACAAGGTATCAGACCACCGCTTCCCTGCTCCGGCGGGTTTTCCGGAAAGTACGGCCTGCCGGAAATTCGGTTCCACGATTTGCGCCATACCGCAGGAAGCCTGCTTCTGGCGCAGGGAGTGAATATTAAACAGATTCAGGAATTCCTCGGTCACTCCGATGTAACGACCACGCTGAATATCTACGTACACACCGATGAGGAAGCGAAAAAGGAAACGGCGGCGGCTATGGGAAAGGTGCTGAAACTTGTCTAATACAATGCTAATGTTAGCGCAAAGAATTTAGTGTGAAATCACAGGTCGTGCAAAGTATTAGACACCGGTATTAGACAGCAGTTTTTCACAAATTACATCATAAAACTAAATATTCTAAAATGTATAGAAAAAGAGCTGAAATCAAAATATTTCAGCTCTTTCACTTGGTGCGGATGGGGGGACTTGAACCCCCACGTCCTTGCGAACACTAGCACCTGAAGCTAGCGCGTCTGCCATTCCGCCACATCCGCATATTTTGTTGTTGAAAGAAGGTGGTGCGAGTGACGGGACTTGAACCCGTACGTCGATCGACACACGCCCCTCAAACGTGCCTGTCTACCAGTTCCAGCACACTCGCATTGATCTCTCGCGGTGAACCGCTTGTCTCTCAGCGACAAGATATATTATAGCAGGGGTATCCCCCTTTGTCAACAAAATTTGCGAAAAAATTTGAGAAATTTTCAAACACCGTGAATTGTCGGTAAAATCGGTGAAATATCGAACTTTTTCGCGGCTTTTGCGGTGATTTACATGATAGAAAATTTGCTGTGCGGAGAAAAAATTTTGTTGATTGAGGAAAATTTTTCAGGTGAGTTCGAATCTCACCTGCCCTGCCGGCGGAGAAGGTAGGATTCCTTTTCTGCGGAAAGCAACCATTAAATATTTTAGAGGTTGTCGGCCTACGGGCACCCACGGCGGTTGCAGAGTGCCACCGGCACATTGCCAAGAGCCGCCTTTCAAATCCCACCCAGCCTTCCGGCGGAGAAGGTGGGATTCCTTTTCTGCGGAAAAGCCACGGCGGTTGCAGAGTGCCACCGGCACATTGCCAAGAGCCGCCTTTCAAATCCCACCCAGCCTTCCGGCGGAGAAGGTGGGATTCCTTTTCTGCGGAAAAGCCACGGCGGTTGCAGAGTGCCACCGGCACATTGCCAAGAGCCGCCTTTCAAATTCCACCTTCTCTGCCGCAAAAAAATACAGACCATCCAAATGGATGGTCTGTATTTTGGCGGAGAAGGTGGGATTCGAACCCACGTGGCGTGTTACCGCCAACTCGATTTCGAGTCGAGCTCGTTATGACCACTTCGATACTTCTCCGTATCGCGCCTGTCTCACAGGCGCTTATTTATTTTATCATGCAATGGCGGAAAATACAAGTGTTTTTTCCGAAATCGTGATAATTTTTATTTCACCAGGAATGCATCCGGCAGATAACGGCCTTCCTCATTCTGGGAAAGCGTAGTCGGACTGGTAATCTCGCGGCCGCGATAGACCATAACGGAGGACGAGCCGCCGTCCAGCATGGACGCCTGATACGCGCCATACTGCTCCATGATCTCGCCGCAGCGCTCGATCGAAATGCCGAACGAGTGCATCTGACGGCCGTCAATGACCATCATGATAACCGTGCCGTCCTTCGCCTGACCGATGGCCGTGCGCGGCTGCTGCTCGTTCAGGCCGGTGCCTGCGACCAGATTCTCGCCGTTGATGATGAGCGCCGGGTGAAACTCCACCGCGTCGCGCAGACTGGAGGTATCGTTGAACGCACCGACCTGCAGATGATCCTCGTTGTCAAAGCCGATGATCTTCCAGCCGTCGCCTACTGCGTCCTGATACTTCTCTCCCTGGCTTTTCAGGAAGCCGTACACGGTGCCGCCCGTGCCGTTGCCGTCAAAATCGGCAAAGCCGGAGGCGTTGATGCCCAGAATGGCGTCATAATCTCTCACCATATCGGATACGAACGAGCCGTAATCGCCAAGGCCCTCGCTCGTGCCGACAAAGATATTCTCAGGCTTTTTGCAGAGCGCGATCTTGCCCGCGTACTCCATGCCGAGCGTGTCCTCGCCGGTCTGCTCGACGATCAGAATGCCGTGCTCGGCGTTGACCGCCAACACCGTGTCGCCCTGCCTGGTCTTGAGGCCGGTGTTGTAATGCGTCTGGCTCGGCTCACCGATCAGATCGATGTTGATCTGGTCATAGCCGTTTTCCAGATACTCCGGATTATCCGCCAGAAAGCTCTCAAATTCGCTCTCGTTCAGCTCACTGAACATGGCATAGAATTTGTCCTTCGGTGTTTCGGCGGTGTCCTTCTCCTCCCATGCGCCGTCCCAGTTGCTGACGATGCCCTCCTGCTTCTGGTTCATCAGGTAGCGCTTGGTCATCACCTCGTTGATGATATCCTCCGGGATAAACCAGGTGGCCAGCCACTGGTGCGTCATGGTGCCCATTGCGGTTTCGATGTACCACTCACGCCAGCGAGTGACGAACGCGTTCGGTGTGTACAGCAGAAACGGATACACAACCGTGATGCCGATCAGAAAAAAGCAGGTCAGTCCCAGTGCGAAGCGGTGTTTTGCGCCGTTCATTCGTGTTGCTCCTTCTCTCTCAATCCGGGAACCGCGGGATACGGTTCAGGTTTGTCTCTATCGCTGAAGTTGCTTTCATAGCCAGAGTGCGCCGGATGAACGAGATTTTTTGTCAGCAGACAAGGCGTTTTTCCGCAGGAATCCTGACGGATTGCAAGGGAAAACAACGCAGTATGCTGGCAAAAAAGCCGTTCAGGCGGTGTGCAATGGTTATGACAGCAACTTCTTAACCCTTGCGGTTGCTGTTCGGGGTACGACGGCGTCTATGACGATGGTTCGTCGTCTTGCTCTGTGCCGTCTTGTTCTGCTGCGGTGCGGGCTTCTGCGCAGACCTGCTGCCGTGTCCCCTGCCCTTCTTCTCCTGCTGCGGAGCGGCCTTGCCATCCGCCTTTGCGGCACGAGCGGCCAGTGCGACCTCGACCTTTCTGCGGATGCGTGCGGCAGCCTCATCGCTGAGCGCATACGCGCGGCTCGGCGTGTGGGCGTCTACGCGCGGCTCGTTCTTCTCGAAGCGGGCGTACGGGTCGTTCCGGCGGCCTCTGCGGCTCGAATCATTTCTATCGTTTCGGTCGTTTCTGCCCTTGCGGGAGCGCGGCGCGGCTGCCTTCGCCTGCTGCTCGGTCTGCTTCTCGGCAGCCTTCTCGCGGCGGGACGGACGCTTGGCATTCGCTCTCGCCTGACGCGCCTTCTTTTTGGCTTCCTTCTCGCGGGCAGCGTCTGCGGCGACCTCCTCGGCGGTGGCGTTCTCGGAGACCGGCTTGCAGCGGCTGCGCTTGTTCGCGGTCTTGCGCTGACCGGACTCGCGCTTCTCCTCCTCCTTTTCCTCGTGCGGAATCTCACCGGCAACCGGAATGCGCTTGCCGATCAGCTTTTCGATATCCTTGAGGTACGGACGCTCGGAGCGGTCGCAGAAGGAAATCGCGGTGCCCTCCTGACCGGCACGGCCGGTGCGGCCGATACGGTGCACATAGGTTTCCGGAATGTTCGGCAGGTCAAAGTTGATAACGAGCGGCAGGTCGTTGATGTCGATGCCGCGCGCGGCAATGTCGGTCGCAACCAGAACCGCAATCTTGCACTCCTTAAAGTCCGCGAGCGCACGCTGGCGCTGATTCTGCGACTTGTCGCCGTGGATGGACTTGGTCTTGATGCCCGCACGGTTGAGGTCGCGCGCGACCCTGTCTGCGCCGTGCTTGGTGCGGGTGAACACCAGAACCTGGTGTACATTGCTTTGACGGATGATATCCGGCAGAAGTTCCCGCTTTTCCTGCTTTTCTACAAAATAAAGCTGCTGCTCGATCTTGTCCGCCGGTTTTGCGCTCGGCGTTACCGAGATATGCTCCGGCTCATGCAGCATTTTCTCTGCCAGATCAGCGATCTCCGCCGGAATGGTAGCCGAGAACAGCAGGGTCTGGCGCTTTTTCGGCAGGAATTTCACGATGCGCTTGACATCCGGGAAGAAGCCCATGTCCAGCATACGGTCGGCCTCGTCGAGCACGAAAAACTCTACCTTGTCCAGCTTTACGATCTTCTGGCCCATCAGATCCCACAGACGGCCCGGCGTAGCAATGAGAATGTCCACACCGCGTTCGATTGCCTCGACCTGCGGCACCTGCGATACGCCGCCGAAGATGACCGCCGCACTGCACGGCATGTAGCGCGCGTACTGGCACACGTTTTCGTAAATCTGCAGAGCAAGCTCGCGCGTCGGCGTGAGGATGAGCGCACGGATGGTTCCCTTTCCGCCCTCGCTCTTTGCCAGACGCTGGATGATCGGCACCGAGAACGCACAGGTCTTGCCCGTGCCGGTCTGGGCGCAGCCCATCAGGTCGCGGCCCTCGAGCACCGGCGGGATCGCCTGCTGCTGAATGGGCGTCGGCTCGGAATAGCCGGCCTCCTTCAGTGCCTTGAGGATGTTTTTCTCCAACTTGAGTTCGTTAAATTTCATGGTAAATATTCGATTCCTTTTGCTATCTTTGGTATGCAGTCCGGCAAATCCCGCTTGCCTGCGGACTGGGTTCTATGCTATACTTATTATAATTGTCCCTGAGACAACACGAATGTTATCAACCCACAGATCAACTATGAGGTGACCTATTTGTTAGAAATTATCCATCACGTTCTGCCGGAAGCATTTTTCGATGTACTCAAGACCGTACCGCTGCTGCTGGTCGTGTACGCACTGCTGTACTACATTGAAAACCGGCTGACCAATACGCCGGAGCTGCTCTCGCGTGCGGCGCAGTTCGGTCCGGTGGTCGGCGCGCTCGCCGGCTCCATCCCCCAGTGCGGATTTTCCGCGGCAGCGTCCGCGCTGTTCTCGGCAGGCTTTCTTGCACCGGCAACGCTGGTTGCCGTGTTCCTTGCCACCTCGGATGAGGCGGTGCCCATCATGCTGGCAGGCGGCGCAAGCGTACAGCAGGTGGTGCTGCTGCTCGTGGTCAAGTTTGCGATCGCGGTCATCGGCGGCTATATTCTGCGCTGCACCGTGTTCCGTAAGCACAAAGCCGGAACCGACGGCCCGCTCGAGATCGAGATGGGCGACTGCGGCTGTGAGACCTCGCCGGTGGCGAACATCCTGTCCCACACCATCAAGACCACCATCTTCCTGTTTGTCGTGCTGTTCGCGCTCAACATGGTCGTGCACGGCATCGGTGAGGAGCGTGTCGCTTCCCTCATGCTGACCAACAGCATCTTCCAGCCTCTGCTGTGCGCGGTGCTCGGTCTGATCCCGAGCTGTGCGATGAGCGTGCTGCTCAGCGAGCTGTTTGTCGGCGGCACGATCAGCTTCGGCGCTCTGGTTGCCGGTCTTTCCACCGGTGCCGGCTTCGGCTACATCGTTCTGCTCGAGGAGAAGGAAGGCCGTCATCGTGCCCTGCCGGTCATCGCGGCAACGTTTGCCACCGCCGTGATCGGCGGTACGCTGGTGCAGCTGCTTATCGGCTGAGAATGAAAAAATCTAAGGATGTGTCAAAACGGCACATCCTTTTTTATGCCCTGCGGAGAAGGTAAACCGTCAGCCCATTTCATGCAGCAGCTCGAGTGCCTGATGCGCCCACATCATATCAATGCGCGAGAACTCGCCGCCCGGCGTATACAGATAGGTTTCCACATCCGCGTGCAGGCGCTGATACGCCGCGCCCGGCATGGCGGCATACTGCTCCGCGCCGTCGGAAAGCACGGCCACGAAGCGGAAATCGCCCGTGCGCTCATCCAGCTCGTGGAAGAGCAACTCGACAACATCGAGGTCGCGGTTCAGCTGTGCGAACAGCAGCAGCTTCATGATCTCGATGGTACGGTCGTCCAGACCGCGCTCGAGGATGTTGATCTTCTCACGGAAGGTGTTGAGGCTGTCGGTCACGCGCAGGGTGTAGCCTGCCAGCGGATCGAACTCCGCCTTGGGAACCTGACCGTCCTCGGTCCACAGCCATACCATAAACTGGTTTGCCATGTCATGGTACAGGCACGGGTGTACGGCGAGCAGTGTCTCGCCGCAGTTTGGACATTTTACACGAAAGACAGACAGATCCTGTACCTTTGCCCGCAGCTCGGGATTTCGGTCGATATTGATATGGTCGATCACCTTGTGTTCGGTTTCCATATGACAGTGCGGACATTCGATCATCATAACAGTGGTTCCTCCCCTTGTGTTTGTCCAATTAAATTTTATTATAACACATTTATATAGCTGTAAGCAAGTTCGGATCATCAGTAATTCGGAATTAGCAGTTAGGAATTGTCGCTATCCTTGCGCGAGTTCCGTCTGCGCTGCGTCGAGTAATCGCCGGCTTTACCGCAGGGGCGAACAGTGTTCGCCCGCAAACCATTCAATCTCGGTATCAAAAGAAAGCACCTGCCGACCGCAGGTGCTCCTTGTCTATTCCGCCTTGTAAATGCTGCCCTGTGCGACCGCAATACTTGAACCATCCATCGAGCCGCTGTATGAATCGTACCAGCGCGGAATCTCCTTGCCGTTTTTGTCGTAAAAACGGAACATATCCTCCGACGGGAGCAACTCATCCGGCATGTATCCGGTCAGCTCGGTGCAGAGCAGAAAATATGGCTTTGCACTCTCATTCGTCATCTCATAGGTCTGTCCATACCAGTTGAGCGTCACCTTTGCGACCTGCTGTTCCGGGTCCTTGCCGCTCAGCAGCAGAAAATCGTGTCCGCCGCAGCCGATGATATCGTAGTTAATGCCGGAATTGCCGCTGCCCATACTGTAAAATTTCCATGTACCGAGCCAGCTGCGTTTCGCAGTCATTTCGCCCAGAAAGCGTTCCTGCTCGATGCCCTCCTGCGTCATTACATAATACGCTGTGTCACCGATCACGATACCATCGTATATCGTTACACCGGAAAACATCGTCAGATTGTTCTCCTTGAGCATCTGCACCTGCTGTGCAAGCGTGTCCTCATCCAGTCGGTACGGTTTTACCGCGTAACTCGATTTGCCCGCCGCCCACACACAGACCGCCGTCACAGCCGCCATCACGAGGATTCGTTTTCCCAGTCCTTTCATAAAATGCACCTCCCTATCCTGCCTCAAGTATAACAAATTTTTTCGGCGCAGAATATGGAAAAAGCGACAAAATGCAACGGCAGTTTTTATGGAAATACATGAAGAAGGTTACACGATAGCGTTAATTTTCCATTCTCCATTTCTGCAGAATCTGCAGAAGGTAAAAGAAAAGCACCGCAGAAAAATCTGCGGTGCTATGGCATGACTGGTGCGTAAGCCGGGTTCTGTCGTGGACGGTCATCTATCTCGAATGCACGTTGCCGTGCATCTCAAGCCGCCAGTCGGGACGATCGGGCCAATCATGGTCCCAGTCGGCGTTGCTGCGGATAGAGTTTACAGACCTCCCATGTTGCCATGGGACGTGGTGAGCTCTTACCTCGCCTTTCCACCCTTACTGCCTTATGCGGACATAAAACAGCGGTATATCTCTGTTGCACTATTCCTAAGGTCACCCTCGGCGGACGTTATCCGTTATCCTTGCCCTGTGCAGCCCGGACTTTCCTCATGCCCGAAGGCACGCGACCGTCTGCACCAGTCATAAATAGCATTATACCGTAAAAATCGCCTGCCGTCAAACCGGACTTGCAAAATCGTGAAAAATCATGTATACTGTTCCTCGTACAAAGGCGGTGTTACGCATTTATGACAGCATTAGAACAATACCTCGGCGGCCTGTCGGATAAGCGGGTCGGCGTAATCGGCGCGGGCGTGAGCAATATGCCGCTCATCCGTATGCTGCGCGCTGCAGGCGTGCGCGTTACCGTGCATGACAAAAAAGAACCCACCGAGCTTGGCGACGGCTATGCTACCCTCGCTACCCTCGGCGTAGACTTCGTTCTCGGCCCGCATTACCTTGATGCGCTCGATGAGGACGTTATCTTCCGTACCCCGGGCGTTCACCCGCGTTTTCTTGAGAAGGCGCGCGCAAACGGCTCGGAGATCACCAGCGAGATGGAGCTTTTCTTCGCGGTCTGCCCGTGTCCGATCATCGGCATCACCGGCTCGGACGGCAAGACCACGACCACCACGCTCGTCAGCGAGATTTTGAAGCACGCGGGCTATACCGTGCATCTCGGCGGCAATATCGGCACGCCCCTGCTCCCCCGCGTGGACACGATGACCGAAAACGACCTTGCCGTTGTCGAGCTGTCCTCGTTCCAGCTGATGGGCATGAAACACTCTCCGCACATTGCGGCGATCACCAATCTGACGCCCAATCATCTGGACTACCACAAGGATTTTGACGAGTATGTGCAGGCCAAGACTGCCATTTATCGCAATCAGGGTGAGAACGATAAGCTGATCCTCAATCTCGACGATGAGGTGACGCGTTCGCTCAAGGCATCCGGCAACCTGTTCTGCACCAGCAAAACGCAGGAGCTGGCCAACGGCGTGTTCCTCAAGGACGACGTTATCTACATCGCAGACGGCGGCGTGCGCCGTGAGCTGATGCCCGCATCCGATATCCGCATTCCGGGCGCGCACAACGTGTACAACATGATGATGGCGGCAGCCGTCGTGCAGGGCTACGCCTCTGACGACGATATCCGCGCCGTGGCGACCACGTTCGGCGGCGTTGAGCATCGCATCGAGTTCGTGCGCGAGAAGGACGGCGTGAAGTATTATAACGACTCTATCGCCTCCAGTCCGACGAGAACCATCGCAGGACTGAATTCCTTCCAGCAGAAGGTCATCCTGATCGCAGGCGGCTACGACAAGCATATCCCGTATGACGTGCTCGGCAAGCCTATCTGCGACCATGTAAAGCTGCTGCTGCTCACCGGCGCTACCGCACCCAAGATTCGTGAGTGCGTGGAGAATATCGAGGGCGAGCATCCCCCGATTATCGAGGTGGAAAACCTCGAAACAGCCGTGCAGGAGGCCGCTGCCCACGCAGAAAGCGGCGATGTTGTTATCATGAGTCCGGCCAGCGCGTCGTTCGACCGCTTCAAGAATTTCATGGAACGCGGCAAGCTGTTTAAGGCGCTTGTGGAAGAGCTGTAAGTTTAACAGGATAAACGCTTGCATTATTTCACAATCGGTGCTATACTATAAGCAACGATATGAATTAGTTCACTTGGCGAAAACCCCCGGAGAGTACCAGTCTCCGGGGGTTTTCTATTCCGTTTTTCGGTGGCTTAAGCCGGGGCTGATGTTGCCTTACTTCTGCTCATCCAGCCACTTGCAAATGTAGTGTGCAATTACATTTGCCATAATGGAGCAGATTAACGATACGGTGAAGTTCACTTGGCGCACCTCCTTCCCGTTGCCGGGAATAAGTAGGGCAACACCAGTATTATACCATACAGATGAAATCCTGTTAAGCGAAAGACGTGCAATGCACGTCTTTTTCGCTGTTTTATGGCACATTATACAGTTTTACAGATTGATTATTGTTAAAAAAGGGCGGACACATTGGTCCGCCCCTACAGTAATCTGCACCTTCGAGGAAAACTCCTGCCTCGCACAATTACTAATTCTCAATAATGTACTTCCGCGCCCAGACAAGTGCGGCGACCGCCGTGACCAGCTCCACCATCGGGAACGTCAGCCAGACGCCATCGACGCCGAGCACCCACGCGAGCGGGAACAGGATCGGCGGCACAGCAATCACGCCGCGCAGCAGCGAAATGGCAAAGCCCTGCACGGTCTTATCCGACGCGCTGAAAAATGCTGCCGTGACCATGTTCACGCCCGCGAACAGGAAACCTGTGAAGTAGATCCGCAGGCCGCTCTCCGCGTAGGCGGCAAGCTGCGGGTCATGCTCACTGTTGAACACCGCCGTCAGCGGCTCCGCGCCGAGGAAAACCGACACGCACAGCACGGCTGCAATCCCGAGCGCGGTGCAGATGCCCCAACGGAACAGCCGCCGCATCTGTTCCCTGTCACCGAGACCCGAGCTGCGGCTGACCAGCGGCTGTATGCCGGTGCACAGTCCGGTAAAGACAGCGATTCCCACCAGAGCAAGATTGGCCACCACGCCGTAAGCCGCCACGCCGGTATTGCCGCTGAGGCGCAGCAGCACCAGATTGAACAGCAGCAGCACCACGCCGGAGGCGATTTCACCGATGAGCGAGGACAGACCGGGCGCGCACAGGCTCGGCACACGGCTGACACGCAGCGGCGTTTTGACAAGATGGAATCCGCGGGACGGCCTCCGCAGGTGCGTCAGCAGCACCAGAATGCTGACAAACGGCGAAAAGCCGGTCGCAAGCGCCGCACCGAACATGCCCAGTCCGCACGGGAAAATGAAAATGTAATCGAACACGATGTTGAACAGGCTGCCCGCGATCATGCCGCACATGGCAACGGTCGGCGCACCGTCATTGCGCGTAAACGCCAGCAGCACGTTGTTCATCACAAAGAACGGCCCGAAGCACCACAGCATGCGCAGGTAGGTTGTCGTCATGCCGAGTGTCTGCGCGTCCGCGCCGAGCAGCAGCGCGATCGGCTGCGCAAAGCACAGTCCGCCGAGCAGGAACAGCACGCCGAGCAGCAGCCCGAGTGCCGCCGCGTGCGTGAATACGCTGTCCGCCTGTCTCTGATCGTTCTGCGCCCGCGCGATCATGTACTGCGTTGCCGCGCCCACGCCGAGCATCAGGCCGATGCCGTTCATCAGGTTGTACGCCGGTATGGCGATGTTGAGCGCCGCCAATCCGAGCGAGCCCGTGCCCTGTGCGACAAAAAATGTATCCGCGAGAATGTAGCACGAAATGCCGATCATCCCCAGGATGTTCATCGCGGCATAGTGCCCGAATTCGCGCAAAGCTCCCTGTTTGTGCAATTCCTTCTCCCCCTCAAAGTTTTTATATAAAAAGTGATCGACCCTTCCCGGAATACACCGAAAAGGGCCGATCTGCAATGCTATCGACGGAAAACATTGCTTATTTACGAAGCAGTTATAATATACCATCTTCCCATAGAAATGTCAAGTGGCTTATTCGGTCGGAAAAGCACTTTTTGGGTCGGATGCTGCGAAACAGTCCAGTCCGTGCCACATCAACCCCATCAAAAGCGATACGACCTGCTCGGTCGGCGTGTCCTGCGCTCTGGTCGCCCAGGTGGACAGCATGGATACCATGCCCGAAATGATATACGAAAACACAAGCAGCTTCCGCTGCTCGCTCATTTCCAGCATCATGTGCATATCCCAGCCGTCGAGGAAGGCTTCATACGTCATGGTCTGCAGCTTGCGTACAAAATACGGGTCTCCCTGCTCGCTGCACAGCACCTGAATCACCTTCATTATGCGCGGATTGTTCCGGATCTGCTCCAGAAAGTCGATAAAGAATCCCTTGATCTCCTGCAGATCGCGGCACTCCCGTTCGTGCATCGGCGCATGCTCGTGCATGTGCTCGATGATCTCGTCCTCGGTCGTGCGAAGGATGTCGGTCACGTCCTTGAAATGCAGGTAGAAGGTCGAGCGGTTGATGTCCGCTCTCGCGCAGATATCCTTGACCGTGATAGAGACCAGCGGCTTCTCCAGAATCAGGTCAATCAGGGCTTCACGCAGCGCAGACCGTGTAAAGCGTACTCTGCGGTTGTTTTTGGCTTCGGGCATGAGCATTTTCCTCCTTGGTGCTCAGCAGGACGGTTTTCTGTGGATGGTACTTATTTTATCAGCGTTGTGTCCGCAAGTCAACACCGTGTCGAAAATCAAATGTTACCAAAGTGTTAAAAAACCAGCAGGGAAACCTGCTGGTTTCAGTCTGTCGATAAAGTCAATCTATCGTTTTTATTTTTCGTGCGGCAGCACGCATAAAATAGAATTTGCACAGCAAATTCATAATTCCCGGGGGCGTGTACCTCGGGAATTATACAAGGGACGAAAAATTGTGCCCGTAGGGCGCGGCTTTTCGTCAAGATTCGATTGAAAGCGTGGTTTCAATCGAGAGGCTGCTCGAAAAACGGAGTTTTTCGACAGCCTCAAACCAGCAGGGAAACCTGCTGGTTTTCTTAGGCTGCAAGCGAAAGCACCTCATCCGTGCCGAAGATACGGTGCAGATCGGAACGTCCCTGCTTCATTCGGTCATATACCGACCGGTTTACAACCGACGTATCCCCCTGCTCAAAATCCTGCATGGATTTCCGAATATCCAGCAGGCGGTAGCGTCCCTCGTTGGAGTCGCTTGCGTGCAGCATGAACATCGGCGCGTACTCCGCGCCGGAAACCGTCACCTGTCCGGTCTCGCCGCTTTTGGTGAGTGTCAGCGTGACAGCCGCCGTCAGGTTGGTGTACGGGTCAAACTGATTAGAGATCAGGTTGCCGAGACAGTAGCACAGATAGCCGGTGCGTCCGTCCGGCAGCGTCCGCAGCTCCATCGGCTGCGGCACATGCGCGTGCCCGCCGAGCACCAGTGTCGCACCGTGCGCAAACAGGTAGTCTGCCAGCTGCTCCTGCTGCTCGGACGGCTCGGTGTGGTACTCGTTTCCCCAGTGTACATACACGGCGATCGCATCCGCACCGGACTGCCCCGCCTTATCCAGATCCGACTGGATGAGGTCGTAATCCACCGCACTGCAGTCGGTCATGTAGTCGCTCGTGTAGACGCTGACGCAGTACGGGTGCTCGCTGTCCACCGGCAGACCGTTTGTGCTGAACGTGTACGCCAGCATGGCCAGTTTGATGCCGCCCACGTCGATGATCTTCACCGCATCGCGCTCCTGCTGTGTGCGGTAAGTGCCGACGTGCTCCAGACCGGCGGCGTCCAGCACATCCAGTGTGCGAACAAGACCGCTGTACCAAGTATCCATGCTGTGGTTGCTCGCCGTGGAGAGCAGGTTAAACCCGACCGTTTTCAGGCCGTAGGCCAGCGCATCCGGTGCGCAGAACTGCGGATAGCCCGAATACGGCGGACCGTTGAACGTGGTCTCCAGACAGGCCGTTGTGTAATCCGCAGCCTCGTAATACGGTCTTGCGTCCGCAAATAGGTGCGTAAAATCATACGCTTCGCCGTTCCACGCATCCGCGACAAGCGGCATGTGCGCCACAATATCGCCCGCCACGCACAGGGTCGCTGTGGTGTCCGGCTGCACCTCCGGCTCCTGCCGAACGGTCTCCTCCGGCTCCTGCAGGCGCGGTGCATCCTCCGGCAGATTGCGCCAGATCAGCACGCCCGCTCCCGCCAGCAGCACCACCAGCACGCCTGCCAGAATTTTGGTACCGATGTGCTTCATGCTCATCTCTTCGGCGCCTTGCGCGAGGCCTCAAACGACTCCGCGCGCACGCGCATCACCTCGGTGACGGACAGAGCCGCGTCCGTGTACGTCCAGCCGCCCTTGCCGGTCTGGTGCTGCATGATAACGTCAAAGCCCTGCCGTTTCTCCTCATTGTCCTCCGCGAACTCGACCTTGCCGTACCCCACGATGGACGAGAATGCATAGCTGTACCGGCAGGCCAAGTCGCCCTCGCCGGTCAGACCCTCCTCGCAGTCCAGCTCAAAGCAGATACGCGGGTCGGCCCTCAGCGAATCAATCTTCTTGCCCTTCACGCCGCCGTGAAAGTAGAGCGTCAGTCCGTCCTCATCCCAGGTGTAGCCAAAGTTCATCGGAATGACGTACGGCCAGCCGTCCGTGCCGGTCATGGCGACGCGGCAGACCTTGCAGGCCTGCAGGATCGGCTCGATGTTCTCTCGACCGGTGATTTCTCTGTCTTTTCTGCGCATGAGTTTCACCTCTGTTCAAGTATTTGTATCATCATATCATATTCTCGCCAACAATACAACAAACCCTGTGCAAAATATGCACAGGGCTGTCTTATGCTGTCAGCTATCAGGTATTGTGGTCGGAAACGTGGAATTTCTTCAGGTTGCCGATCTTCTGGGCGCGGATGTCCATTTCCTTGCAGACATCCTCCATGGTCACGCCGCACTCGTTCATCATTACCATCATGTGGTAGAATACGTCGTTGATCTCACCGACCAGCTCGGTCTTGTCGCCGTTCTTGGCTGCAATGATGGTCTCGGCGCACTCCTCGCCGACCTTCTTGAGAATCTTGTCAATGCCCTTCTCGAACAGGTAGCAGGTGTATGAGCCTTCCTGCGGCTCGGCGCGGCGCTGCGCGATAACGGCTTCCATTTGCTCAAACGAATTCATAATACTGCTCTCCTTTTACTTTTCTTCCGGCTTCTCCCACAGCGTGGTGAAAAAGCAGGTGCGGTGTCCGGTGTGGCAGACCGGACCCTTGGGCGTGCCGACATAGATGAGCGTGTCATCGTCGCAGTCGGACAGAATCCTGCTGACAAAGATAAAATTGCCCGAGGTCTCGCCCTTGTTCCACAGCTTCTGGCGCGAGCGCGAGAAAAACCATGCCGTGCCGGTGTCCATCGTCAGCTGCAGGGCCTCCTCGTTCGCGTAGCCGAGCATCAGGACTTCGCCGCTGCGCTCATCCTGGCAGATAATCGGCACCAGAGGAGCCTTTTTGAAAAATTTGCTTAAATCCAAAATATTCACTTCCCTATTAGGATAATGATTCATGTTTACCGTAGGGTGCGCCGAGTCGGCGCACCCTACGGTATAGCCTGTGCTTTATTTTCTAACCGGAATCTTCTTCTCTTTCAGGTGCTCTTTAACCTCTCCGACTGTCAGTTCCCGATAATGGAACAAGCTGGCCGCCAGTGCAGCATCACAACCGGTTTTCTCGAACACCTCGGAGAAATGCTCGAGCGAGCCGCAGCCGCCGGACGCGATGACCGGAATGCCGACCACCTCCACAACCGCCTTGGTCAGCGGCAGGTCAAAGCCGGACTTGGTGCCGTCCTTGTCCATCGAGGTCAGCAGGATCTCGCCTGCGCCGCGCTCGTAAACCTCTTTCGCCCACGCAACCGCGTCCTTGCCGGTCGGGGTGCGGCCGCCTGCAACGTAGACCTCAAAGCCGGACGGCATTTCGGCGTTCGCACGCGCGTCGATCGCAACCACAACGCACTGGCTGCCGTACTTCTCCGCAGCGGCGTTCACCAGATCGGGATTCTTGACCGCCGAGGAGTTGATGGAAATTTTATCTGCACCGGCGCGTAAAATCTCGCGGAAATCGTCCACGGTGCGGATGCCGCCGCCGACCGTGACCGGCACGAATACCTCACGGCAGGTGCGGCGCACAACGTCGGCAATGGTATCGCGGTTGTCGCTCGTGGCGGTGATATCGAGGAACACGATCTCGTCCGCGCCCTCCTGCGAGTAGAACTTCGCCAGCTCGACCGGGTCGCCTGCGTCGCGCAGCCCGACAAAGTTCACGCCCTTTACCACGCGCCCGTCCTTTACGTCCAGACAGGGGATGATGCGTTTTGCTAACAAGTTTTTCACTCCGTTCAAATCGAAGGTTCAATCGTAACCGTAGGGCGGTTACTTGGCCTGTTCGATGGCCTTTGCCAAATCGAGGGTGCCGGTATACACCGCCTTGCCTGCGATAGCACCGTCAATGCCGAGCTTTTTCAGGCCTGCGATATCCTCAAGGGTGGACACGCCGCCGGACGCGATAATCTCGCAGGAGACCGAGGCGCGCAGCGCCGCCAGCTGGTCAAAGTTCGGGCCGGCGAGCATGCCGTCCTTGTCAATATCGGTGAAGATGATGTGGCGTACACCGATGGACTCCATGCGCTCGGCAAACGCGATGTAGTTCTCACCGCTGTCGCCCAGCCAGCCGTCCGTGCGGACGGTCTCGCTCTTGGCATCGATGCCGACAACGATCTTGTCGCCGTACTTTTTTACAGCCTCGGCTACGAATTCCGGGTCGCGGACAGCCGCCGAGCCGATGATAACGCGCGAAACGCCCAGTGCAAGCACGGTCTCCACATCCTGCATGGAGCGGATGCCGCCGCCAAGCTCCACGGTCGCGCCGGTCTCGCGGATGACCTGCTCCACCACGCCGTAGTTCGCGTGCGAGCCGTCCTTAGCGGCGTCAAGGTCAACCATGTGTACAAGGTCTGCACCGGCATCGAGGAACCGCTGTGCGGTCTCGACCGGGTTTTCTGCTACTTTATGTGCAGTGCCGTAGTCGCCTTTCTGCAGGCGCACGCACTGACCGTCTTTCAAATCAATCGCGGGGATAACTCTCATTTTCCCACCTCCGTCAGTTTTGCAAAGTTGCGAAGCATCACAAGTCCCACTTCACCGCTCTTTTCCGGGTGAAACTGGCAGCCGAACAGGTTCCCTCGTGCCACCATAGCAGGCACGCGCGTGCCGTAATCCGTCACGGCGGCAAGGTCGTTTTCGTCCGCCGGATGCGCCATGAAGCTGTGCACGAAATACACATAGCTGCCGTTTTCCAGACCCTCGGTCATGGCGTTCGGACGCAGAATGTCCAGCGCATTCCAGCCGATCTGCGGCAGCTTGAGACTCGTCTCAATGCGCTCAATGCGTCCCGGCAGCAGACCCAGACCCCTGCACGGACGCACCTCGTCCGATTCCTCGAACAGCATCTGCATACCAAGGCAGATGCCGAGGAACGGCTTTTCCTTTGCAGCCTTCAGCACCGCCTCCGTCAAACCGGAGTGCTCCAAAGCCGCCATCGCATCCGGAAACGCGCCGACACCGGGCAGGATAACGCCCGCCGCGTTCTCGATCACGTCCGCCGAAGCCGCGATTTTATTTTCATAACCCAGGTAATCGAGCGTGTTGTGTACGCTCATCAGATTGCCTGCGCCATAATCTACGATTGCAATATAACTCATGTTGTACCTCTCGGAATCTGTTCCGCAGGGCGGGATGACCTCATCCTGCCGTAACGGTTGGCACCATGTTTATGAAATTTAGAGAACACCCTTCGCACTCAAAACGCCACCGCCGGTAACCGCAACAGCCTGCTTGAGCGCGCGTGCAAGCGCCTTGAACAGCGCCTCTGTAATATGGTGCGCGTTCTCGCCGTACTCGCACTTGAGGTGCAGCGTCAGTCCGGCGTGTACCGCCAGCGCACGCATGAACTCGACCGTCAGGCAGGTGTCGTACTGACCGCACATCGGCTGCGGCATGGGTGCGTCGAACACGAGGTACGGGCGGCCGGAGATATCCAGCGCGCAGAAGCCGAGCGCCTCATCCATCGGCACGAACGCCTGACCGAAGCGCGCGATTCCGGCCTTATCACCGACGCATTCTGCCAGTGCCTGACCGAGCGCGATGCCGCAGTCCTCGACCGAATGGTGACCGTCCACCTCCAGATCGCCCTTGCAGGTGAGCGTGAGACCGAAGCCGGAATGCACGGCAAAGCTGTTGAGCATATGGTCAAAAAAGCCGATGCCGGTGTCGATTTTGCGGTCGCCGCCCTCGAGCGTCAGCTTGAGCGAAATGTCGGTTTCCTTGGTCTTTCGTTTAATTTCAGCGGTTCTCATCGTTGTTTTCCTCCGCAAAGCGCACCGCGATGGAGTTTGCGTGCGCGTCCAGATGCTCGCTCTGCGCGAGCGCGATAATATCCTGTGCATAGCTTTCGAGCGCGTCCCGCGTGTACTCGATAACGCTGGTTTTCTTCAAAAACGTGTCGGTAGACAGCGGCGAGAAGAATCTTGCCGTGCCCGATGTCGGCAGAACATGACACGGGCCTGCCATGTAGTCACCGAGCGGCTCCGGCGCATACTGACCGAGGAAGATCGCGCCTGCGTTGTGCAGGTACGGCAGCAGCTCACGCGGAGCGGCGGTCACGACCTCCAGATGCTCGGGAGCGACCACATCAGCCATCCTGCAGGCGTCCTTCAGGTCGTCAAACACGATGGCGCAGCCGTAATTCGCAACGCTCTCCTTGATGATGTCCCACCGCGGGAGGAGCTTTGCCTGCCGCTCCATCTCGCAGGAAATCGCCTGCGCCTGCGCCATGGAATCGGTCAGCAGGACGGCGGAAGCCAGCTTGTCGTGCTCGGCCTGACTGAGCAGGTCGGCGGCAACGTAAGTCGGGTTGGCGGTGTGATCGGCAATGACCAGCACCTCGGACGGACCGGCGATCATGTCGATATCGACCGTGCCGAACGCCAGCTTCTTGGCTGCCGCAACAAAGGCGTTGCCCGGGCCGACGATCTTGTCCACCTGTGGGATAAAGCCCGCGCCGTAGGTCAGCGCAGCAATCGCCTGCGTGCCGCCGATGGCGATAACGGTATCTACACCGGCGATTTTCGCCGCCGCAAGCACTTCGTTGGACATGTTTTCGGTCGGCGGCGTTACCATGATCAGCTCACCGACACCGGCAACCTTGGCCGGAATGGCGTTCATCAGCACGCTCGACGGGTACGCTGCCGTGCCGCCCGGCACATAAATGCCGACGCGCGAAAGCCCGCGCACGGTCTGACCGAGCGTTTCGCCCCCCGAGCGGTTCCACTCCCACGTTTTGACGAGCATCTGCTCGTGGTAGTCGCGGATGTTCGTCGCCGCCTTTTCCAGCGCCGCGATCAGCTTCGGGTCGCAGGCGTTGTACGCATCGTCCAGCACCTTCGGCTCGACAATGTACGGCGCCTTGCCGTCAAACCGCTCGGCGTACTCCACGACCGCATCCCAGCCGCGCTGCTGTACGTCCGCCATCACACCGCGGACAATCTGCTCAATATCGCCGCGCGCACCAGCCGCACGGGCTTTCATTTCGCGGATGACCTGCTGCTCTGCCTGTCCGTCCGCGAGGACTGTTTTCATAAACATTGTGGTATTCCCCTTTTGTGTCAACCGTTTTCGTCCACCGGCATTGGTATCAATATTCCGCAGGGCACCCCGCCCTATGGATATGATTTATGTTATATAGGTATTGGCTTACCTCTCCAGGCCACTTTCCAGTTCTGCAATAACCTTCTGAATCGCTGCCTTCTTCATCTTCGCGCTGGCGAGATTGACGATAACTCTTGCCGAGATGGGCGCTACATTCTCAACGACCTCGAGGCCGTTCTCCTTGAGCGTCGTGCCGGTCTCCACGATATCCACAATGCCGTCCGCCAGCTCGAGCAGCGGCGCCAGCTCGACCGATCCTTCGATCTTGATAGTCTCAACGTCCATATTCTTCTTATTGAAAAAGGCCTTGGTGACCGCCGGATACTTGGTAGCGATCACCGGGGTCTTATAGCCGCCGTACACGTCCTTGCCCTTCTTGGTGGCGAGGGCGAAGCGGCATTTGCCGAAGCCGAGGTCTACCATTTCATAGAAACTGCCGCCCTTTTCCATGATGGTATCCTTGCCGACCACGCCCATGTCGCACACGCCGTGCTCAACGTAGGTGATTACGTCCGCGGCCTTGGAAAGCACGATCTCCACGCCGCTGTCCGGCAGGGTGAAGATGAGCTTGCGCGTTCCGGCCTCCAGCTCGGAGATATCGTAGCCTGCGGCCTTGAGCAGCGCGAGCGTTTTCTTCTCCAGACGGCCCTTGGTCAGTGCGATACGCACGGTATCCCGGCGGGTTGCGACCTCAGGACGGCTCTGTCCTGCAAGGCTGTCCGCGACGCTCTCCACGTCAATGCCGAAGCCGCCCGCGGGCATATCCTTGCCGAACTTGGCGCACAGCGCGTTGTAACGGCCGCCTGCGAGAATCGCCGCGCCCGCACCGCCGATGTAGCCGCGGAACATGATGCCGGTGTAGTAATCCATCTCGTGGACAAGGCCGAGGTCGATCATGATGCGGTCGCCGTAGCCTGCCTCATCCAGTGCCTGATACAGCCGGCGCAGATAAGCGGTCGCGCCGAGCACGCGCACGTTGCCGGTGAGCGACTCGACCTCGTCGAGCACCTCGATGCCGCCGAACAGATTCGGCATAGCGCTGAGCGCCTTTGCGGCGGGCTTGCCCTTAAACGGCTCAAGTGCGTCACCGAGCGCGGCAAACGACTTGTTCTCGATCAGGCGGCGGATGCCCTCGGCGGACTGTGCATCCGCGCCAAGCTCATCCATCAGCGCCTTGTAGATCTCAGCGTGACCAAGCTCTACGCGGAAGTTGTCCGCACCGGTCTTGCTGAGTGCGGCAAACGCAGCCGTGAGAATGTCCTTGTCGGCCTCCAGACCGTCCGCGCCGATAAATTCCGCGCCGACCTGCAGGAACTCGCCCTTGTGGCCGTGGTCGCCGGACACCGAGCGAAACACCTTCTGGCTGTAATACAGCCGGACCGGCAGCGCTGCGTCATCCAGTCGGGTGGCCGCGATACGCGCGATCGGCGTGGTGTTATCCGGACGCGCCACGCAAATGCGGCCGGACTTGTCGATGATCTTCAGCATCTGATCCTGATCCAGCTCGGGGTTTGCCTGCGCAAATACATCAAAATACTCAACCGCCGGGGTGATGATCTCGCTGTAGCCGCGCTCCTCCAGCGCGTCGCGCACAGCATTTTCCGTCTGCCGCAGCGCACGGCACGAGGAAAATAACAGATCTCGGGTACCCTCCGGGGTGGAAATACGAAAACGGTTCATGGCTCCGCTGCTCCTTTATCGCTTTATCATGATGAAATGATACCATATCAAACCAAGGTCTGTCAAGTCCTTATTTCGCATCCGCTCAGCAGGTGCGCTTGACGCTGACGCCCCAATACGGTGCGCCGCCAGCCTCCTGCGGCTCGGTGCGCACGAGCGCGACCCGTCCTGCATCTGCCAGCGCGCGCAGACGGCGGTAGATCAGCAGGTCACCGACGCGGCTGCACATTTCAGCATCGATCTTTGCCATTGCGCTGCCGATGGCGATGGCCGCTGTTTTTTCTGTCTTGCTGACGCAGGAAAGGATGATCTCGTCGTAGAAATCCTCACCGACCGAGCGCACCTCCCCATTCACGACCGCGCGGAGCATCGCGTCCTCACGCACAAGCTGCGCCCACTGTTCGGCGGCGCGCTGGCGTTCCTCATCGGTGAGCCGCCGCCGCTTTTCCCAGAAATACGGCGCGGCACGATACTCCATCTCGCCGACAAGGCCGTAGCGCACCGTGCCGCCCGCGCGGGTCTCCTGACGCGCCAGCTTTTTGCGTTTTCGCAGATACCACCACGTCAGCGGATGGCGGAACAGCCGCCAATACCACGGTATCTTATCATCCATCATGACGGCGATGGCAGTCGCGCCGCCGATCGTGCCCTCTGGCTCGCGCAGTTCGATGAGCGGCATCTCGCTCACCTCGACCAGCCAGATCGGAACGTCCCTTCCCTGCAAGTGGTTGATAAGGGACAGCATCATGCACCGCTCTGCGGGGCAGTCCTGCGCCGTCCATAGCACGATTTCATCCGCGGTATCGAGCGCAGTCGCCGCCCGCTCGTTCTCGCGCACGAAGGCATCGGACGTGTCCGCATCAAAATCCGCATAGCGTACCCGAAGCATCTGCTCACGCGCCGCCGGATCGTTCCAGTTTTGCAGTGTGCCTTCGCTGAGATCGTCCTGCGGGCCGAAAACCTCGGCTTTTGGGAACACAGAGGGATAGCATATCTGCGCTTCCCGCAGAAGGGCGTGCGCGCTGTCTCCCCAGCAGAACCAGCACGAATGTTTACCGTCTTGCATAGTTCTCCACGATCGGCACCAGCTTTTCCAGAAAGCTCTCCTCGCCGAGGGTATTGAGCTTGAAGAACACGGCCTGACTGCCGCCCGAAGTGATGGCGGAGAGAAACAGATCGCGGTCGTTGCCGACCAGAGTGACATTCATGCTGACGCGGTTGCCGCCCATGTAGCTGTAACGCTCGAACACACGCACCGCGCAGCGGACCGTGCCGTTTGTCCAATCCGAGCCGTTCTCGTAGGACGCAGACATGCTGCCGTTCAGCACGCCGTCCGTTACAAGCTCCAGCAGCTCGTCAAAATTTCCCGTCAGATGCTTTTCGTACTTTGCCATAATCGTCACACCTTTCTAAAAGAGGGTCATCTGCGTTGTTTTCGGCATGGAGCCAAGCGCGCCGATCTGCTCGAGCAGCTCGACGACCGCCTTGGACGCCTTCGGGCACCGGACGATCAGCTCTTCCGCCGAGAGGAACTTACCATTCTTTCTCTCCTCCACGATGCTGAGCGCCGCCTGCTCACCGATGCCCGGCATGGATGTAAACGGCGGAATCAAACCGGTTTCCGTCACGAGAAAGCGCGTTGCGTCCGATTTATAAACGTCCATCGGCTCGAACGTAAATCCGCGCCGGTAAAACTCGTGGCAGACCTCAAGGGTCGTCATCATGTCCTTTTCCGCCGCTGAAATCGTCTTATCGCGCTCCTTGCCGCGCAGTTCGGTCATCTTGTCCAGACAGACCTTGTCGCCCTTGATCATGCAGGACGCATCAAAGCCCTTGGCACGGATGGAAAAGTACGCCGAATAGAACGCAAGCGGACGATGCACCTTGAACCACGCGATACGGAACGCCATCATAACGTAGGCAACGGCGTGCGCCTTCGGGAACATATACTTGATCTTCTTGCACGAGTCGATGTACCACTCGGGCACATGCTGCTCGTTCATGGCGGCTTCCATTTCCTCGGTCAGTCCCTTGCCCTTTCGGACGGACTCCATCGTCTTGAACGACAGCTTGGGCTTGACGCCCTGCAGGATCAGGTAGTTCATAATATCGTCTCGGCAGCAGATACAGCCGGACAGCGGAATGCCCTTGCGGACCAGCTCTGCGGCATTGCCGAGCCAAACGTCCGTGCCGTGCGACAGGCCGGAAATCGAAACCAGCTCCGCGAACGTGGATGGGTGCGTCTCCTTTACCATGCCGCGCACGAACTTGGTGCCGAACTCGGGCACGGCCACACAGCCGAGGTCACCGAGGATCGGATCGGTATCCGGGTTTTCGCCCTTGTACTTAAGCGCCTTGCACGAATGGAACAGGCTCATGGTCTCCGGGTCGTCGAGCGGAATCTCCTGCGCGTTCACGCCGGTGAGGTTCTCCAGATGCTTGATAATGGTCGGGTCATCGTGTCCCAGCTCGTCCAGCTTGAGCAGGTTCGCGTCAATGGAGTGATACTCGAAATGGGTGGTGATGATATCGGAATCCGGGTCATCTGCCGGATGCTGAATCGGACAGACGTCGTAAATCTCAATCTCCTTGGGCACAACGACAACGCCGCCCGGGTGCTGACCCGAGGTGCGGCGCACGCCCGTGCAGCCCGCCGCAAGGCGGTTTTCCTCCGCACGGGAGCACTCAACACCGCGCTCCTCCATGTACTTTTTGACATAACCGAACGCGGTTTTCTCGGCAACCGTGCCGATGGTGCCCGCTCGGAACACATGGTCATGACCGAAGATCTCGCCGGTGTACCAGTGGATGCGCGACTGATACTCGCCCGCAAAGTTCAGGTCGATATCCGGCACCTTGTCGCCCTCAAAGCCGAGGAAGGTCTCGAACGGAATGTTAAAGCCCTGTTTGGTGAGCGGCTTACCGCATTTCGGGCAGATCTTATCGGGCAGATCGACACCGCAGGAGTAATCCTCGTGCCACTCGAGATATTTGTCGTCCGGGCACAGATAGTGCGGGGCGAGCGAATTTACCTCGGTGATATCCGACATGAACGCCGCGAGCGACGAGCCGACCGAACCACGCGAGCCGACCAGATAGCCGTCCGCGAGCGACTTGGTAACCAGCTTCTGCGCGATAATGTACATAACCGCATAGCCGTTGCCGATGATGGAGCCAAGCTCACGGTCAAGCCGTGCCTGCACCGGCTCGGGCAGCGGATCGCCGTAGATACGCTTGGCCTTTTCGTAGCACATGTTGCGCAGGTCGTCCTCACAGCCGTCGATGTGCGGCGGGTAGTTTTCCCTCGGCACCGGACGAATCACGTCACACATGTCGGCGATCATGTTGGTGTTCTTCACGACCACCTCATACGCCCGGTCCTCCCCGAGATAGGAGAACTCCTTCAGCATTTCATCCGTGCTCTTAAAGTACAGCGGCGCCTGATTGTCCGCATCGGAGAAGCCCTGACCCGCCATCAGAATACGGCGGAACGCCTCATCCTCGGGTTCGAGGAAGTGTACGTCACCGGTGGCGCAGCACGGTTTTCCCAATTCATCCGCCAGGCGGAGAATATCGCGGTTCCAGTCGCGCAGCTGCTCCTCGTCCTTCGCCATACCCTTTGCGATCATGAAGTTGTTATTGCCGATCGGCTGAATCTCCAGATAGTCGTAAAACGACGCCAGCCGCTTGATCTCCTCCCACGGCTCGCCCTTGGTCAGCGCGCGGAACACCTCGCCCGCCTCACACGCCGAGCCGAAAATCAGTCCCTCACGGTGACGGATGAGTTCGCTGCGCGGCATAATGGGGCGCTTGTTGTAATATTCCAGAAAGCTCTTGGAAATCAGCTGATACAGGTTGCGCAGTCCCGCCTGGTTCTTCACCAGAATGATAAAGTGATAGCGCGGCAGGTTTTTCAGCTTGTTCTTGCGGTCGGTCGTCGCCGCCAGCACCGGATTGATATCCGCAGTCGTAACCGCGTGCATCTCCTCCCTGAGCCTTTTCAGCAGCTTGACGTAAATGCGGCCGAGCACGGCGGCATCCTCGCTCGCGCGGTGGTGCTCAAACGGGCCGACCTGCAGCTCCTTCGCCAGAATGTTCAGCTTGAACTTGTGCATGTGCGGCAGCATCAGGCGGCTCATCTCGAGGGTATCAATGCTTGTAAACTCCCGCTCGATGCCCAGTCTCTGGCAGGCCGTCCGTAGGAAGCCCATATCGAAGCCTGCGTTGTGCGCCACGAGCGGGTACTGTCCCTCGCCTGCCCATGCGAGGAATTCCGGCACGGCTTTGTCGAGGTCGGGCGCGTCTGCTACCGTCTCGTCCGAAATGCCGGTCAGCTCGGTGATTTCCGGCGGAATCGGCTTGTGCGGGTTGACATAGGTCTGGAAGGAATCGCGAATCTCGCCCTCCACAACGCGCACAGCGGCAATCTCGGTAATTTCCTCGCTCGCCGGATTGAGTCCGGTGGTCTCAAGGTCGAACACGATGAATGTGCCGTCGAGCGGCTCGGCGCTCCTGCCGCGCACGACCGAAATGCTGTTCTCGTCATTGATGTAGTACGCCTCGATGCCATAAATAATCTTCATGTCACCGATGGTGTCCTTCTGCTTGCCCTCCTGCGCGTGCAGCGCTTCGGGGAACGCCTGCGCCACACCGTGGTCGGTAATCGCCATCGCGCGGTGTCCCCACTTGGCGGCGCGGCACAGTAGAGACGCGGTGCTGCTCATGCCGTCCATCGCGCTCATGTTGGTGTGCAGGTGCAGCTCGACGCGCTTCATGCCCTCGTAGGTGTCCTTGCGCTCGGGCTTCTTCGCCTTGACGATGCCGGTCGGCTCGAGCACCATCTCCTTGGCAAAGGTGTCGTACACCATCTTGCCCTGCACGGTGCAGTAGAGTCCCTTCTTGATTTTAGATGCCGTATCGCCCGCCTTGTCCGCCGCAAGGAACTTGGAAACGCGCACGGAATTGGTGCGGTCGGTCATATCAAACGCAATCTTGACGTAATCCTTGCCGGTTTTCTTGCTGTGGATGTCCTTGCTGTCGGTGAAGAACACCTCGCCCTGAATGGTGACCATGTCATAGGCGGCAATCGCCTCGTTGACCGAAATAATGGGGTCCTGAATCAGCTTGCCGAAGATGAGGTCATCCTCGCGCACCTTCTCGGCGCGCGGGCGCTGATAGCCGGTGTGCTGCTGCGGCGCTGGACGCGGCTTTTTCGGCTTGGGCGTTTCCGCCGCAGCTGCCGCCGCCTGCTCCACAGCCTTGTGCAGAATTTCCTCGCGGCTCTCCTCCTGCTCAGGTGCGGGTGCAAAATCCTGTGCGTCCGCGCGGACCGCGTGCACCGGACAGCTGCGGCCCAACTCCCGCTGAATACGCGCCTCCAGATGCCGCAGTGCGTTTGCGAAATGCTTTTCGCTCACCTCGTCCATCGGTATCTGGAGCGCACCGTCCGCAAATTCCCACTTGGTGTGGTCGAGCAGACCCTTGGCTGACGGCATGCGGTACGCCATGTCGTCATACAGCGACTTGATGTACGCATTCGACAGCTCACCCGGCATGTTGTAGCGCGGCTCGATCATCACGCGGTCAAGACCGTAGGTGTCCGCGATCTGCTTTTCCGCCCTGGCGATCACCTTGCGGCTGACAACCTCGTGCAGTCCAAGCTCGACCACCATCACCGTGTTATTATCCCCAAATGCCAGAGAACGCACCTCGCCTGCGGCAAGGTGCTTCTCCTCATTTACACATTTGCAGTTTTGAAAAATATCAATCAGCTTTCCAGCCACGATTATTCTCCTTCATAATGTGCGATTTCGTCCATCAGTGCATCCACAAGCTGCTCCTGCGGCACCTTTTTGATGATCTCGCCGCGGCGGAAGATCAGGCCGACGCCGTCGCCGCCCGCAATGCCGAGATCGGCTTCACGCGCCTCGCCGGGACCGTTTACCACGCAGCCCATAACGGCTACCTTCAGCTTCTTGCCGTGAATGCTCTGGCAGCGCTGCTCGACCTCTTTGGCAATGTCGATAAGGTTGATGCGCGTGCGGCCGCAGGTCGGGCAGGAAACCACGTTGATGCCCTCTTCCGCTCTGCCGACAGCCTTGAGAATCGCCTTTGCCGCGTAGACCTCCTTGACCGGATCGTCGGTCAGGCTCACGCGGATGGTATCACCCACGCCGAGCGCCAGCAGGCCGCCGATGCCGGCAGCCGACTTGATCGTGCCCATGTACTCGGTACCCGCCTCGGTAACGCCGAGGTGCAGCGGATAGTCGGTCTTTTCACTCGCCAGCAGGTACGCCTGCATGGTGTTCGGCACCGAGGACGACTTGATGGAAATGCAGATATCGTCAAAATCGCAGTCGTTCAGCAGACCGACATGGTACAGCGCACTTTCCACCATGGCCTCGGGTGTCGGCCCGCCGAATTTCTCGAGAATGTGCTTCTCCACCGAGCCGGAGTTTACGCCGATGCGGATTGGCAGATGGCGTTCCTTTGCCGCCTTCACGACTGCCTGTACGCGGTCCGCGCCGCCGATGTTGCCCGGATTCAAGCGAATCTTGTCCACGCCGGACTCGATCGCCGCCAGCGCGAGACGGTAGTCAAAGTGGATGTCCGCCACCACCGGCAGCGGCGAGTTCGCGCAGATTTCGCGCAGCGCCTCCGCCGCCTGCATATCCGGTACGGCACAGCGAACAATGTCGCAGCCCGCGTCCGCCAGTGCGCGAATCTGCGCCAGAGTAGCCTTCGCGTCGCGCGTGTCCGTGTTGGTCATGGACTGCACCGCGATGGGCGCGCCGCCGCCAACCAATACGTCCCTTATCTTGATTTGCTTTGTTATTTTCATAGCTCTAACCTCTCACAAATGGAAAATGGAGAATGAAGAATTGTGGTATCGCACTTTGCGCGATGATTGAATAACGGCGCTATGCGCCGCACATTCATTTTCCATTTTCCATTCTCAATTCTCAATTACTGCGCATAAAAATGCGCAGTACGTCCTGCCCGGTCACATACACCATCAGCATAAGCAGAAGCATGAGTCCTGCCGCGTGCACATAGCCCTCATACTTGGGCGGCACGGGCTTGCGGCGAATGCCCTCGATGATGAGGAACACGAGCCGACCGCCGTCCAGTGCAGGCAGCGGCAGCAGGTTCATCACGCCGAGGTTGATCGAGATAAATGCCACAAGCTGGAAGAACGAGATCATGCTGTACTTGGCGGTATCCGCCATGACCTCGGCCACGCCGACCGGACCGGAAAGCTGATCCACGCCGACCTGCCCGCTGACGAGCATGCCCACACTCGACCAGACGAGCCGCGCGTAGTTGACGGCGGTGCGCACGCTCATATTGAGGTGCATGCCAAAGCTGTCGGGCAGCTCCGCAAAGGTGATGCCGATGCGCTTGTTTCCGTTCGCGTCCGTGACTGTCGCTTCGAGCTTGACGGACGGCAGCGTCACCGTTTCACCGTTGCGGCGCACAGTAATTTCATGCGTGGTCGAACCGGTGCGCGCAAGCGCGGTATCGAAATCCGTCCGCACGAGGATGTGGTAGCCGTCGATTTTCAGAATTTCGTCGCCTGCCTCCAGACCGCCGTCTGCGGCGGCGGTGCTCGCCGGATTGACCTCGCTGATGGTGGAGACGATATAGCCGCCGTTCGGTCCGTTCGGACGCATGACCGCCAGCACGATGAGGAATCCCACGAGGAAATTCATCAGCGCGCCCGCACACACGATGAGCATGCGGCGCGGCAGCTTCGCCTTGCCGAAGGCGTGCTCGTTTTCACTTTCACCGTCCTCGCCCTCCATGACGCACGCGCCGCCGAACGGCAGCAGCTTGAGGCAGTACAGCGTGCCTTTATACTCGTGCTTGAGGAGGGTCGGGCCCATGCCGATCCAGAATTCGTTGACCTGCACGCCGCCGCGTTTTGCGGTGATGAAATGTCCGAACTCATGCACGATGACCAGCACGCCGAAGGCGAGGATTGCCAGAATGATTTGCAGCAAAGCGTAGCTCCTTTCGGTCAGCCGAGCACGATCTCGCGCGCGGCTTTGTCCGCCGCCAGAACGTCGTCCAGCGTGATGTCCTTCTTGTACGGAATGGTATCGAGTGCGTATGCAACGCGCTCTGCGATGTCGGTAAAACCGATCTTACCGTTCAAAAACAGACCGACTGCGGCCTCATTTGCACCGTTGAGCACAGCGCCGCGGTCGCCCTTGAGGGAGGCGGCGTGCTTGGCGAGGTTCAGCGCCGGAAACGCCTCGTAGTCGGGTGCATAGAACGTCAGCTTTGCGACCTCCGCGAGCGACATGCGCGGTACCTTGCACGGCACACGCTGCGGCCACGTCAGCGCCAGCTGAATCGGCAGGCGCATATCCGGCAGGCCAAGCTGCGCGATTACCGCTCCGTCCGCAAACTCCACCGCCGAGTGCACGATGCTCTCGCGGTGAACGACAATTTCGATGTCCTCCGGCGGCAGATCATACAGCCACATGGCTTCGATCAGCTCCAGACCCTTGTTCATCATGGTCGCAGAGTCGATCGTGATCTTTGCCCCCATGCTCCAGTTCGGGTGTGCAAGTGCCTGCTCGCGCGTCATGCCGCGCATTTCCTCGATTTTTTTGCCGAAGAACGGACCGCCGGACGCGGTCAGCAGGATTTTATCAATCGGGTTGCCGTTTGCCGCCTGCACGCACTGGAAGATCGCCGAATGCTCGGAATCCACCGGCAGGATGCGCACGCCGTACTGCTTTGCAGCGCTCATCACCAGACCACCCGCGCACACGAGCGTCTCCTTGTTCGCCAGCGCGATATCCTTGCCCGCCTTGATGGCCGCCATCGTCGGCAGCAGGCCGACCATGCCGACAACCGCCGTCACCACGATGTCCGCGCCGCTCTCGGCGGCACAGGCGATCAGACCGTCCATACCGGTCAGAACCTCAATATCCGTGTCCGCCAGCTTGATTTTCAGCTCCTTGGCTGCGTTTTCGTCCATCGCGCAGACCATTTTCGGATGCAGGGCACGCGCCTGCTCCTCCAATAAGTTTATGCGCCGGTTGGTCGTCAATGCGACGACTTCGGCGTCGATCGAAGGCAGAATATCGACCGTTTGCGTGCCGATCGAACCCGTTGAACCTAAAATCGCAATCTTCTTCATTATTTTTCTCCTGTTAAACGATTTGGGATAATGGATAATTGAAAATGGAAAATTGAAAATGGAAAATTGAAAATTATGGTGCCGTGCAAAGCGCGATACCACAATTCCCCATTCTCCATTCTCAATTTTCAATTACCAAATGACTCTAAAGAGCAATTCCGCGAACGGCGCCACGAACAGCACACTGTCGAAGCGGTCAAGCACTCCTCCGTGGCCCGGAAAAATATGTCCATAATCCTTAATGCCGGTCTGGCGCTTGATGACCGAGAACGACAGGTCGCCGATCTCTCCGAGCACCGCGCCGACTGCACCGAGCACGACCGCCGACCAGAGCGGCATTTCAAGGTCAAGCGTCCGGTTCATAATCACAGCCGCGATCAGCACGAGGACGGCACCGCCGACCACGCCGCCGACGGCGCCCTCTACCGTCTTTTTCGGGCTGACGACCGGCGCCAGCTTATGCTTGCCGAACAGCATGCCCGAGAACAGAGCGCAGGTGTCCGCGCCCCAGGCAGCAAGCAGCGGCAGCAGCACGATGAACGAACCGTGGTGGTAGTGCATCTGGAAAATACGCAGCAGGCTGAGCAGCAGGTACGGCACGACAAGTCCGCCGAAAAATGCCCACGAGACCTGCGAAGCCTTCATGACGTCATGATATTTCAGTTCAATGGCGAACGAGCCGAACAGGAGCACCAACACCAGTCCCTGCATCACGCTCTCGAGCCGCAGCGGCAGGATGCTGAAATGACCGACAGCCAGTCCCAGCGAGACGGCCATTGCGAGCAGCAGTTCCAAGTGGTTGCGCACCAGTTTTGTCGAGCCGAGCACCTCATAGGTGGCGAACACGCACAGCGCCGCCACGACAAGCTCCAGCACGATCGGCGGGAACACATACAGCGCCAGCAGCACAAAGGCAAAGCCGAACACGCCAAACAATACTCTTGCTTTCATACGTTTATCACCCTAATTGGATATTATACGCCGCCGAAACGACGGTTTCTGTTGTTAAAATTGTCGATTGCCGCATCCAGATCGGTGGTTTTGAAGTCCGGCCACAGCACATCGGTGAAGTAGTACTCCGAGTAGGCGGACTGCCACAGCAGGAAGTTGGACGTGCGGATCTCGCCCGAAGGACGGATGATGAGGTCGGGATCGGGCATGTGCGCGGTATACAGGTTGGCGGTGATGGTATCCTCGGTGATATCCTCAGGTGCCAGCTCGCCGTTCTTCACCTGCTCCGCGATGGCGCGGACGGCGTTTTTGATCTCGTCACGGCCGCCGTAGTTGATGCACAGCGAAGCCGTTGCCGCGTCCGGACCAAGCCGATCGGCAATCTCGTCCACCTCCGCGATCTGCGCGCGGATATCCTCCGGCAAAACGGTCAGGTCGCCCAGCACGCGCACGGCTACGCCGCGCTCGAACATGGTTTCCGCCGCTTCCTTCAGATAGGAGCGGAACAGGTTCATCAGCGCATCGACTTCATCCTGCGGACGCTTCCAGTTTTCGGTAGAGAATGCATAGACCGTGAAATACTGCACGCCAATGTCCTTGCAGTAGGTGGCAATGGTGCGGAACGTCTCCGCGCCGACCTTGTGACCGGCCTTACGCGGCAGACCGCGTTTCTTGGCCCAGCGGCCGTTGCCGTCCATGATTACCGCAATATGACGCGGCACCGGACGGTTTTCAGGCGCGTTATCCTTCTTTTTTCGTGTGAACAGACCCAACCTGCTTCCTCCCTGTTTGTCCCTCTTGCGGCAGGTTTTCCTGCCAATTTCATGCAAAAGGGCGACGAATCCGCCGCCCCCAATAAACTCTTGCACACGCTGCTTGCAGCGCATAAAATCCCGATTTGCTTGCAAATCGTACCCACATGGCAGGATTTCATTCAGAAATCCGAGCCATTGGCTCGCCCGCAGGCGACCGCCGCTCTGCGGCGGCATCCAATCGCGGCACTCTGTGCCGCACAAAAAGGCCCAGTTTTGCCGGGTCTTTTTGTCCCCCGACCCAGCGCCCGTGGGGCGCGTCATTCGGGTATCGAAGTGCGGTTTCCCCGGAACCGCACTTCGTATATAGGGGGCTTGTGAAGCCCCCTATAAGCGCAGCGGAAGTTATACTTCCGCAAGCTCCTTAGACTTCTTAGCGACCATTGCATCAACTTCCTTGACGTACTTGTCAGTCAGCTTCTGCATCTTGTCCTCGCCGTCGTGCAGCTCGTCCTCGGTGATCTCGCTCTTCTTCTGCGCTGCCTTGAACTTGTCCAGTGCATCGCGGCGGATGTTGCGGAGCGCAACCTTTGCCTCCTCACCGGTCTTGGAAACGCCCTTGATAAGCTCCTTGCGGCGCTCCTCGGTCAGCGGCGGGAAGTTCAGACGGATCTGCTTGCCGTCGTTCTGCGGGTTGATGCCGAGGTCGGAGACCTGGATTGCCTTCTCGATGGCCTTGAGCACCGAACCGTCCCACGGCTGGACGGCCAGCGTGCGCGGGTCGGGAGTAGAGATTGCCGCAACCTGATTCAGCGGGGTCGGTGCACCGTAATACTCAACGGTGATCTTATCGAGAACCGCCGGGTTTGCACGGCCTGCGCGGACTGCTGCCAGCTCCTTGGAGAGCACGTCCAGCGTTTTCTGCATTTTTGCCTCGTGGGACTTGATCTGTTCCTTCATTATTTTACCTCCTCAACGATCGTGCCGATCTTTTCGCCGTTAACAGCGCGGTGAATATTTTCGGGGTCGGAAAGCGCGAATACCAGAATCGGGATATGGTTATCCATGGACAGCGAGGTTGCCGTGGAATCCATAACGCCGAGACCCTGATTGAGCACGTCCATGTAGCTCAGGTGGTCGTACTTCTTGGCATCCGGGTTGACAGCCGGATCGGAATCGTACACGCCGTCTACGTTCTTTGCCAGCAGGATAACATCCGCGCCGATCTCTGCCGCACGCAGAACCGCTGCGGTGTCGGTCGAGAAGAACGGGCAGCCGGTGCCGCAGCCGAAGATAACGACACGGCCCTTTTCCAGATGGCGGGTCGCGCGAGAACGGATGTACGGCTCAGCGATCTTGTTCATCTCGATAGCGGTCTGCACGCGAACGTCCACGCCGCGCTGCTCCAGTGCATCCTGCAGAGCCAGTGCATTGATGGTGGTTGCCAGCATGCCCATGTGGTCCGCGCGGGTGCGCTCCATCTTGCCGCCGCCGTCCTTTACGCCGCGCCAGAAGTTGCCGCCGCCGACAACAATGCCGATCTCGCAGCCCTCTTCGTTGCATTTTTTGATCACATCGCATACCGGACCGATGACATCAAAGTTCAGGCCGAAATGCTTATCGCCCGCAAGGGCTTCGCCGCTGATCTTGATCAGTACGCGCTTATATTTCTGTGCTTCCATGCTCCACACTCCTTATTCTATTCCTGTTTACTATTCTACCCTATTTTCGGAGAATTTGCAACGATTTATATAGCGGCAAATGAATAAAAGGCGAAGCGGTTTGCGCCCTCCGGACGGTTGCAGGCTCCCCTGAAAGGGGAGCTGGCGCAGCTTGCTGCGACTGAGGGGTTTCGGCACCGGTTTTTCGGGGCATCCGAACCGCGCAGGCGGTTCACCGCTTCCGGGCGAAGCGTTTTGCCGTAGACTGCGGCGGGGATTGCCGCTACGCGCGGCATAACAGTGCCGCGCCTGCGTAGACTAAACCGTATGTGTAGCAGAAAGGTATCTGACATTGCGTATAGGTAAAGAAATGGGCAGACACATTGGTCTGCCCCTACGGAACGGTAACCCGACTGCCGTTCCCCTTTTTCATGCTTACGCAGTCTACCATCTGCACCCAAGCCCTTGCGGGAAAAGGGGTGATTCACAAGAGGGTGGAAAACCGCAGGTTGTCTACCCTCTTGTGCGCCCGCCGCGCGCAGCGGCAACATTCCCGCACGCCGCAGCGTGCGAAATCCTCTGCCGTGGGTACGGCAAACCCCTCCACCGCCGTTCGGCGGTTCCCCTCTCCTTTCAGGGGAGGCTTCCGGTCGGTGCAAACGGTTCTTAACGACATATATCCTTTTTTGAACGCAAAAAACCGAGGGCAAATGCCCCCGGTTTCGTGTTTTATTGCGCGATATGCGAAGAATTACTTCTTCAGAACAACCTCGCCGCCCAGACCGGTGTGTGCAGTGATGTACTCACGGCCCATCTTAGCATACTCGAACGGATTAGCCTTAGCCGGATCCTGCTCTGCCTCTACCATGATCCAGCCGGTGTAGCCAGCCTTGTCAAGCAGATCGAATACAGCGTCGAACTCTACGCAGCCGTCCGGATCGCCCGGTACGGTGAAAGCGCCTGCGCGAACTGCATCCAGGAAGGACCAGTGCTCAGCGCGAGCCTTCTCAACCAGCGGCATACGCATGTTCTTCAGATGAACGTGACCAACACGGTCAGCGAACTTCTCGAGCATCTTTACCGGATCCTCGCCAGCGAAGGTGAAGTGACCGGTATCGAAGCACAGGAATACATACTTCGGGTCGGTGTTCTCCATCAGGCGGGTAGTCTCCTCAACGGTCTGGCATACGGTGCCCATGTGATGATGGAAGCAGGTGCGGATGCCGTACTTCTCCATGGACAGCTTGCCCAGCTTGTTCAGGCCGGTGGTGAAGCGATCCCACTCCTCGTCGGTCAGAACGCGCTTCTTGTCGTCCAGAACCGGCGTATCGAGCTGACCCTGAATAGAACCGGACTGCTCGGATACGTTGATAGCGGTAGCGCCAACGTAGGACAGGTAATCCAGCTCCTTGATGAACTCAGCCTCTACCTCTTCGTACGGCTTGTCAACCAGGAAAGAGGAGAACCACTTGGAAGCGATGGTCAGGTTGCGGGCGTCCAGCATGTGCTTGAGGACGGTCTTGTCCTCCGGATACTTGTGACCTACTTCGCAGCCGTCGAAACCAGCGAGCTTCATCTCAGAGATGCACTGCTGGAAGGTGTTCTCGTCGCCGAGATCCCACATATCATCATTGGACCAGCCGATCGGGCAGATACCCAGTCTTACTTTCTTCGGATCTAACATAGTTATTCCCTCCATAATCTTCTCTCTGCGTCTGCGCAGAACAAACGCATTTTTGTTATTCTTATTGTACCCTTATGCACTGTAAATGTCAAACGCATTTTTTCACAAAGCCGAGTTGTGCAATCCGCTGTTTTTGTCATTCCGCGAACTTGTGCGTGTGCGTGCACGCACTTTTGCGCAAAAACCGCGCGAGATTGTTCCCGCGCGGTTGATTTTGTCTTATCTGTAACTTTTCGTCTGCTGCGCTCAGATACGGGCCACACCGGAATCGCGGGCAGCCTGTGCAACGGCATCTGCTACCGAACGGATGACCTTTTTGTCAAACGCCATCGGCATGATATACTCCGCGTTCAGCTCCTCATCGGAAACGCAGGCCGCGATCGCCTTAGCCGCTGCCAGCTTCATCTCCTCGTTGATGTCGCTTGCGCGAACATCAAGTGCGCCACGGAAAATACCCGGGAACGCAAGCACGTTGTTGATCTGGTTCGGATAGTCCGAACGGCCGGTGCCGACAACGGCAGCGCCGCCCTTTTTTGCGTCCTCCGGCCAGATTTCGGGCACCGGATTTGCCATAGCGAATACCATCGGGTCCTTTGCCATGGTGGAGACCATCTCGGCTGTGAGCACCTGCGGCGCGGACATGCCGAAGAATACGTCCGCACCCTTGACAGCATCGGCCAGCGTTCCTGTCATGTGCTCGCGGTTGGTGACCTTGGCCATCTCCTGCTGTGCCGGATTCAGACGCTCATCGCCCTCGCAGACGATGCCGAAGCGCTCAACCATCGTGATGTGCTTGACGCCGAGGAACATCAGGAACTTGGTAACGGCGATAGCAGCCGCGCCGCAGCCGTTGACAACCATCTTGATCTCATCCACCTTGCGGCCGGTCAGGCGGCAGGCGTTGAGCAGAGCTGCACCGCAGCAGACAGCCGTGCCATGCTGGTCATCGTGGAATACCGGAATGTCGCAGACCTCCTTGAGTCGGCGCTCGATCTCAAAGCAGCGCGGAGCCGCGATGTCCTCGAGGTTGATGCCGCCGAACGAGCCGGAGATCAGCTGAATGGTGCGGACGATCTCGTCCACATCCTTGGAAGCCACACAGAGCGGGAACGCGTCCACGTCAGCGAACGCCTTGAACAGCGCACACTTGCCCTCCATAACCGGCATGCCGGCAATCGGACCAATATCGCCCAGACCGAGCACCGCGGTGCCGTCCGTGATGACCGCAACCAGATTGTGGCGGCGCGTATAGGTGTAGCTGAGAGACGGATCGTCCTTGATCTTGAGGCACGGCTCGGCAACACCCGGCGTGTACGCGATCGACAGATCGTCCTTGCTGTTTACCTCACAGCGGGCTACGACCTCAATCTTGCCGCCCCATTTTTCGTGTGCCTGCAGTGCGCGTTCCTTAACGTCCATGTTCTGTTCCTCCGTTATCGTTCTTGTTCCGTTCGACGGAAAGAGTTTTCTATCTTACCTTATTATACAGAGTAGAAATGCGTTCGTAAAGGGGTAGTTTGTACAAAGAGCGGGAAGTAATTGAGAATGGAGGATGAAAGACGGAGAATGAACGTAATGATTCATCGTGTTTCTCCGTTTTTCATATTATCATAAAGGTACACCGCAGGGTGCGACAAGGTGAATTGCCCAAAGGGCAAAAGAAGGTGCCCTGGGGTACGACCTCGGCGCACCGCATCTAACGATTAGTACATGTTACCCCCGTAGGGGAGCACATTGTGCTCCCACACAACGTAAAATCAAACGGTTCTCGGGCGAACAATGTTCGCCCCTACGGTTAGGTCTGTGCAGACGGGTTACAGACGGTGCGCCGAGTCGTCGCACCCTACGATTTAGATTTTATGTGTAATGTAACAACATGAAGAAGGTTAAACTTCTCATGCTCTTCACTCTTCACTCTACTTGCAGCATTGTTTCGCCACCAGCTTCGGCAAGAGGAACATGGCCGCGCAGCCGGAGAACACCGCCGACACGACATCGGACAGCGGCTCAGAAAACATAACGGCTGTTGCCCCGAAAATCGGCGGCAGGACGAACACGCTGATGAGGAAAATACCCTTGCGGAGCATGGAAAACGTCAGTCCCCATTTGACAAGGCCCATGCCGGTCATGCCGTCCACAAACGGGTACTGGATGGTCAGTCCGAGCACGCCGAGCGAGTAGGTGCGGATCATATACGCCGCCATGTCAATATACGCCGGGTCTTTGGTGAAGATTTTGACAAAAGCGCCCGAGACCGTCTGCGCGAGCAGGAACATGATGCCGCAGAACACGAGGCACAGCAGCACAATGCACCGGAACGCCTTCATGACGCGTTTTTCGTCGCACGCGCCGTAGTTATAGCCGAGAATGGACTGCGTGCCCGCCGTCATTCCGCCGAGCGGCATGGTGATGACGAGCATGAAGCTCTGCATGATGGCAGCACATGCGATGAGCATATCGCTGTCTGCGCCGCCGTATTTGCGCAGCATGACATTGATGGAGATGAGCAGCACGTTATCGAGCGCGATGATGAGCGCGGGCGACAAGCCGACCTGCACGATACGGCGCATCCAGCCAAAATTGACCGGCTGACGGGTAATGCGGACAGCGGCTCTGTCGCTGAACAGAAACCGCAGAATGTACACCGTCGAGCACGCCTGCGACAGCACGGTTGCAAGAGCGGCTCCGCGCACACCCATGTGCAGCGCAAAAATGAACACCGGGTCAAGTGCGATATTTACGGCCGCTCCGAGCATAACCGACCGCATTGCGGTACCGGAAAATCCCTGACTCATTGTAATTTGATTGAGTCCGTAGCTCAGCAATGCGAACACAGTGCCGGAAACGTAGGTCGTAAAATACGCCTGCGCGTAATCCCACAGGACCTCGCTGCAGCCGAACGCGAACAGGATCTGCCTCTTGAAAATAAGCAGCGGCACGGTCGCCAGCACGCTCAGCGCCAGCAAAAGATAAAAGCTGTTCGTGATGATCTGACGGGCACCGTCCATGTCGCGCCGCCCCATGCGGATGCTCATCAGCGGTCCGCCGCCGAAGCCGATGAGCGCACCGATGGCGGTTATCATGGTCACCACAGGCGCGCACACGCCGACACCGGCCAGCGCCGCATCGCCCGCGCCCGCGATGTGGCCGACATACATGCGATCGACCACGCTGTATAGAATATTGACAAACTGTGCCAGCATGGCCGGTATCGCCAGCTGCAAGACCAGCTTTCCTACCGGCGCCGTGCCCAGTGGGCTGTCTGTTTGGGACATGGTTCTCTCCCCTTTCCGCTCCCTCTATTATAGTGAAATTCGCGGTTGGCGTAAAGAGAAAAAATGCCCTGACGAGAGGTCAGGGCATTTCGCGTTTACAGATTATCGTTCTTTACAAATTTTACGGTATATGCCTCCGCATAGCTGCTGTATTTGACCGCCGAACTGTTTTCCGGGTCAGCGAACGCGTCAATCGCCACCAGAATCTGTGTTCCGTCTGTACGGAATGTGCGTACAAGCAGTGGAATCTCCACATCGACCGCCAGATCGTCAATCTTTTCCTCCTGCATGGCCACCGCCGAGGTCAGCCACTCCGTCGGCAGACCGCTCAGCGCAGGAGATTCCGCAAACTGTATAGAATTTCCCGATTCCGGTGTCTGCGCATCAATGATAACGATATATTCCGCATTGAGTACATCACTCTCCGGCTGAAATCGAATCGTTCCCTCGTTTTCTTCGACTTTATCCAAATTAACGGTAAACGTCCCGCCCTCGTTCTCCCATGCGCTGCCGTCCCAGATGTAACGCCGGAACTCCATTCCGTTTACATCCGCATGATTGCCGGCAAAATCGTACTTCACCGCCATATCCATCTGCGGTCCATCGGTTTTCCGCTCCACCGGCGTGATGGAAATCGTATTATCCGCCGGCTGTGTCTCTGCCTTCCCGCACCCGCTCAAAATCCCCACAAGAGCCAGTGCCAGTCCTGCTGCGTATCGTTTTTTCATGTGGTACACCTCCGTTTCAGCATTTACATTTCATAGCAGAAAATTACAGTGTACGCTTCCGCATACACGCTTTTCTGTACGGCTTTGCTGTTTTCCGGTTCCAAAAACGCATCAATAGATACCGGAATGATCGTACCGTCCGTGCGGAACACACGCACGAGCAACGGAATTTCCGTGTCGACTGCCAAGTCATTGACAGGTTCCTCCCATGCAGCAACAGTTGCCGTCAATCCCTCCATCGGCAGACTGTTTCTCTCGGGCGAATCCATAACCTGTGCATATCCGCCAAGCTGTGGCGAATCCATTCCAATCTTATAGTTCGCATTCGCCGCATCGCCGTCACGCTCGAATTTGATCGTGCCCTTGCCGCTGCCCAGTGTCGCCGAACAACGCAACCCAAACGTGGCATCCTCATCTTTCTGCCATGTGCTGCCATCCCATATATAACAGCCAAACAATACGCCCTCGGCTTCGCTCCTGTGGCCGGAAAAATTATACTCAATCAGTCTGCCACTCTGGTCTGCGGTCGTTTCCTCCACCGGTGTAAGGCTGATTGTGTTGTCTGCCGCCGTTTGTCCGCACCCGCTCAAAATCCCCACAAGAGCCAGTGCCAGTCCTGCCGCGTACCGTTTTTTCATGCGGTACACCTCCTCCTTTTACTGTTGTGCTTACAGTGTAGCAGATTTGGGTGATATTGTCTATTTCCAGACCATGCAAAATCTGCGTTTGCTTCTGTGCAATGTAACGACAAAAAAGCGTTCCGACATACGTCGGAACGCTTTTCGATGCAATTTTACTTCGCGTATCTGCGGGAAAACTTAGCCGTTCTTGCGAGCGATAGCCTTCTTAGCAGCCTCTACGATGTGAGCAGCGGTCAGACCGTACTCCTCGCGCAGGAAGGACTCAGCGCCTACCTGGCCGAAGCGATCCTCAACGCCTACCATCTCCATCGGAACCGGGTTGTTCTTGATAACAACGTTAGCAACAGCAGAACCCAGACCAACCTTTACCTGATGGTTCTCAGCGGTTACGATAGCGCCGCACTCAGCAGCGGAATCGAGGATGAGCTGCTCGTCGAGCGGCTTCCAGGTGAACATATCGATAACCTTGGCAGAGATACCCTCAGCAGCCAGCTGCTCCTGAGCCTTCAGTGCCTCGTCTACCATGATGCCGGAAGCGATGATAGCTACGTCCTTGCCTTCCTTCAGGGTAACGCCCTTGCCGATCTCGAAGTCAGAGCCATCGCCGTAAACGGTGGTGAAGCCCTTGCGGATCATGCGCATGTAGGAGAACTTGCCGGATGCTGCCAGCTTCTTGGTCAGGCAGTTGATCTGAGCGTAGTCAACCGGGTCGATGACAACTGCTTCCGGTACGGACATGTACAGAGCGCAGTCCTCGAACGGCATGTGGGTACCGCCGTTGTATGCAGCGCATACGCCGGGGTCGGAACCGATAACGTGTACCGGCAGCTTAGCGTAAGCTGCGGACATGAATGCCTGGTCAAATGCACGGCGGGAAGCGAAGCAGCCGAAGGAGTGCATGAATACGGTGCGGCCGGTAGCAACCAGACCTGCAGCAACGCCCATAGCGTTAGCCTCTGCGATACCTGCGTTTACGGTCTGCTCCGGGAAAGCCTTAGCCAGCTTGCCGGTATTGATGCAGTTCTCGAGGTCGCAGTCAACGTGCATAACCTTGCTGTCCTTCTCCATCAGGTCCAGCATAGCGGTAACAAAACCGTCACGGTTGTTACGAGAATCCTTCTCGTGCTTGCCAATCAAAGTAAAGCTCATGTTCAATACCCTCCCTTACTGTGCCTTGATCTCAGCGAGCTTCTTCTCAGCAGCAGCAATGGCTTCATCCCACTGCTCCTTAGTCGGCTGAGAGGAGTGCGCGCCAGTGCCTTCAGCAAAGGTGGCGCCCAGGCCCTTAACGGTGTTCAGGACGATGCAAGTCGGTACGCCCTTGGTGTCGTAAGCGAGCTGAACAGCGTCGTAGATCTGCTCTACGTCATTGCCGTCCTGCAGCTCGATCACGTTCCAGCCAAATGCTGCGAACTTAGCACCGATGCCCTTGCCGTGGCTCATAACCTTGTCAACCGCACCGTCGAGCTGGTACTTGTTGTCGTCTACGAAGCAAACGAGGTTGTCCAGCTTGTAGTGAGCTGCGAACTGAGCAGCCTCCCAAACCTGGCCCTCATCGCACTCGCCGTCGCCAACGAATACGAATACATGGCTGTCGCGGCCGTCGAGCTTGTTGCCCAGAGCAGCACCGGTAGCGGTGGACATGCCCTGACCGAGAGAACCGGTCGTCAGGTCAACACCGGGGGTCTTGGTGCGGTCGGTATGGGACGGGAAATTGGTGTGCGGCTGATTGAGGGTATAAGCGTCCTCGATCGGGTAGAAACCCTTCAGACCGAGGGTAGCGTACATAGCCGGACCAGCGTGGCCCTTGGACAGCACGCACCAGTCACGATCTTCCCAATGCGGGTTCTTCGGATCAACCTTCATTACTTCGCCGTACAGAACTGCCAGCGCATCAATAACGGACATTGCACCCGGAACGTGGCCGAAGCCAAGCGAACCGACGGTCTTCAGGGTCTCCACACGGATTTCCTGAGCAAATACACGAAGCTCCTGCATCTTTTCTGCTTTCTGCATTGCATACACCTGCCTAATTCAAAATATAATTTTCTCTCCGCGGAACAGGTTCCAGCGTACAGCGGCACAATGCCACTGTTTTACGAATACAAGTGTATCACCAAACCGCCAAAATTTCAACCGAAATTCCTGCATTTGTTCGCAAAATTCCAATTTCATTCAAACGCCTTATGGAAAATATCTAATTTATTTCGAGTAAAATTAGGTAATTTGTTGGTTATCTGCTGGTTATATGTATTTATTTTGTTGGTAAACCTCTTGCAAAACGGTAAAAATATATTTTCAAAAGGGGTATCCCGCCCTGTTTCTGCTGTTTGTCTGCGTATCCCTCTCCCCGCAGACGGGTTACCGCTCCTCTCCCCGCTCACTGCCAGAAATTATTTTCAAAAGGCGGTTTTACGGATTTTACTCACTTTCTATCGTTCTTTACCGAGAGTTTTCATGTATTTTCGACCTTTTCCGCCAAATTCACGCCATATTCTCATTCTTTGGAGCGGTGGACATTTGGTTACAAATTTGATAAACTAAAGAAAACATTGTGGATACATTCGGATACTACTGGGCGGATATTATTATGTGGGAGCTGTGAATATGAAAGTCAGCCGTCTCAATTCGATAGAGCAATATGTCATCTCGCGCGAGACCGTCAGCATTGACGAGCTGTGCGAGGTTTTTGGCGTGTCCAAGAATACCATCCGCCGCGACCTGAACGAGCTTGAGCAGCGCGGCCACATCACCAAGGTATACGGCGGCGTGACCGCTACGGTTCCCTCGGGTGCCGTGCCGACGCCCATCCGTTCGGGTCTCAACCAGATCGACAAGTCTCTCATCGGCCGTCTGGCCGCCGAGGAGGTCGCGGATGGCGATACCATTTTTATCGACTCCGGCACGACCACCCTGTGTCTGCTGCGGTTTCTTGTGGCAAAGAAGCGAATTACGATCATCACCCACTCGCTCGGCGCGCTGAGCGAGGCCTCCAAGTACGATAACCTTAATATTATCTCGCTCGGCGGCATTTACAGCCCGACTACGGATTCGTTTGTCGGCCTGTCCGCGATCGAAGCGCTGTCCACCATGCGTATCAACAAGGCGTTCATGGGCGCGACCGGCGTGTCGCTGACTGCAGGCATGACCAACACCACCTTCCTCGAAGCCGAGATCAAGCGTGCCGTTGTTCACCGCGCGGATAACATCTACGGCATGGTCGATTCGTCCAAGATCGGCAAGGAAGCGATTGTCACGTTCTGCCACCTCAAGGACCTGACCGCGTTCATCACCGACTGCGAACCGCCGAAGGAGTACGTTGATCTGTGCAATGCAGAAAACGTAAAACTGAGATATGAGTAACGTAAAGGGAGCAAATCACACGATTTGCTCCCTTTTATTTTTTCCAAACGTATAATCTTAGCAGCTCGCACGTCAGTGCATATTCAATAGAATTTGCCATGCAAATTCATAAAAACCGGGAGCATGTATCTCGATTTTTATACCCTAAGAGGGAGAAAGTTTCCGCATGGGAACTTTCGGACGACTTTGGAACGGCCTACGGTCCGTTCCTGCTTGTCGGCGGAACTGTAGTTCCACGACAGCCTCGTAGAGGGAGCAAATCACACGATTTGCTCCCTTTTTCATTTATTCAGGAACCAGACACCGGCATTGAGATAAGCCGCGTACACCAGCCAGACCAGGTATGGCACGAGCAGCCATCCCGCCTGCTTGTCAATGCGGTAAAACGCCCTTGCGGTGACGAGCACGAGTGCCAGCAGCAGAATCAGCCACCAGAACGCCGTTCCGTACAGTCCAACGCGGAAAAACAGCAGCGGCCACACGAAATTCACTGCAAGCTGCGTGTAATACAGCGCGAGCGCGTTGCTTCGCTCCGGCGAACCGGACTGCCGCACGCGCAGGCTCGCCCAGCCCATGAGCACATAGAGAATCGTCCACGCAATGGGGAATATCCACGCCGGCGGTGCAAGCGGCGGCTGCACCAGCGCCGCATACTGCGACATAGTCCCCATCGTCAGCCCGGTCGCAAGTCCACCGACCGCCAGAGGCAGTGTAAAGCTGAAAATCTTCATTCTCCGTCCCTCCCGTTCCTATTTATATGGAGCGAGAGGGATTTTATTCATTCACAACTCTCTTTTCCGGTAAATGCCCACACCGATGCGCCAGCACACTGCATACACGATGGCCCCGACGATCATCAGTCCGCCGAAGAACGCCGTAAGCTGTCCGACCGACCAGCTGTCCATGCCGCCGACAGCCTGCACAAGTTTATTGAACGCCGGATGCTTTTTGACGACGGTCAGCAGGATGATCGGCACCCACACCACGCCAATGAGGAAATACCGACCGCGCTCCGGACCAAACCGTAAAACGAGTACAATTTCAATACCCATCAGCGTCAGGCCGACCGCCTCACAGGCCAGCATGCCCATCATATCCTCCGCCATTGCATCACCGCCGAAGGCATTCATGCCCGCAATACATATCATGCCCAGTGCCACAACCGTCAGATTGACCAGCAGGCTGATCGCAAATTTGCTGCTCACCACATCGCGCCGAGAGACCGGAAGCGACAAACTCAGCTTATCCCATCCGTAGGCATAATCGCTGCTCATGAGCGTTGCGGGCACCATAAGCGACAGCATACACAGCATAGCCGGGAAGAACGATAGTCCGTTTCCCGTGGTCACCGAGGCCAGCACCATAACGGCTACCACTACCAGCAGCGCCTTCATCGACCGGCGCAGATTCATCCAGTCCGCATACAGCATTGCTTTCATCTTGCGTCCTCCCCTCTCGTCAGGAACAGCATGATCTGTTCGATGTTGACCGGCTCGACCGACCAGTTCGTCGGTACGCCGTCACGTCTTACCAAGGCTTCACAGCCGAACGTGCCCACGCGCTTTGCCCGCACGGCGGACGAGTCAAGGGCGTTCAGCTGATCGGCGGTGCAGCGCAGTATACCGCAGGTATCGAGCAGCTCGTCGCGCGGCTCGCTCAGCAGCACCTCGCCCTTGTGGATGAAGGTGATCTCGTCCGCGATTTTATCCAAATCGCTCGTGATGTGACTGGACAGCAGGATCGCGTGATTTTCGTCCTGCATGAAGTCATACAGCAGGTCGAGAACTTCATCCCGCACGACCGGATCAAGGCCGCTCGTCGGCTCATCAAGCAGCAGCAGCTCCGCGTCATGCGACAGTGCTGCCGCGATATTCAGCTTGGTTTTCATGCCCTTGGAGTAGTCCCTGATGGCCTTTTCTCGGTCAATGCCGAATATTTCGATGTACGACGCAAACTGCTCCGCATTCCAGTTTTTGTACGCTCTGCCGAGGAGCGTGCTCACCTGTACGGCGCTCATCGCGCTCGGGAAACCGCCGTCCTCGAGCACCACGCCGATCTTCTCACGGACGGACGGATTCGAGCCGTGTCCTCCCAGCACGGTAATCTCGCCGCTGTCCGGCCGGATGAGGTCGAGCACCGCCTTGATGGTCGTTGTCTTTCCGGCACCGTTTTCTCCTATTAAACCCATTACCGTGCCTCTCGGCAGGATAAATTCCACATTGCGGAGCGCAAAGCCGCCGTATTTCTTGCAGACGCCGTGCAGCTCCAGTGCATTCTCTCTCATAATCCTTCCTCCTCAAACAGTGTCCGTGCCAGCTCTGCGAACTCGTCCGCAGACAGTCCGGCCAGTCTTGCCGCCTGTACAGCGTCCGTCAGGTGGTCTTCCACCGTGCGAAGCTGCGCTTCCCGCAGACGTTCGCTGCTGACCGGTGCAACAAAGCTGCCGCGTCCGGTCTGGCTGGTGATCAAGCCCTCACGCTCAAGCTCCTCATACGCACGCTTGGTCGTGATAACGCTGATGCGCAGCTCCTTCGCCAGCAAGCGCATAGACGGCAGCGCCTCCCCCGGCTGCAGCTCTCCGCCGAGGATTTTCGCCTTGATCTGACGTGTGATCTGCTCGTAGATCGGCGTGCTGTCCATATTGGATACTATGATGTCCATGCCGTCCCTCCCTCTTTTATTGTATATACTTATTATATACAATATGAGCAATATGTCAAGGGATAGATTTCCACCAGACGCGATTTTTCACAAACAAAGCGGTTTGAGAGACGGCGGTTTTTCACACGCTCAACGCAAAGCACAATTCCCGCCGAAAAATTTTATAGTATTTTCATACAAACTGCCGAACATTTTTTCTTGCATTTCGACGAAAACCACGCTATACTGTAATTGTTCAAAGAAAGTGCTTAAAAACAGCACAAACGCTGCAAAATGCAGCTTTACTAATTGACTATCTCTCTTTTTTCCTTTCTTTTTTACTCTTTTCTTCTTTGTGATCGGATCACACCTCCCGATCACAGCAAAGCAGGCTCGGTTTTATCCGAGCCTGCTTTGTTTTTGTCTGAAATTTTATTTCCCGTGTTGCAAACGGAGAATTGAAAACAGAAAATAAATGATGAATATACTGGTAAACCTCGTGAAAACGGCACCCGTTCTACATACTCCGTAGGGTTGAGTGCCCTCAGAGGGTGAATCGCCCAAAATGCAAGAGACCACTCCGGAGCGCCCCGCCATTTGTCAATTCATTTGTAAACACCTAACCGTAAAGGCACCCAAAACACCGTTAACCGGGCGCGTTCGGTCGTGCTACGGGCGCACACTGTACTCCCATACGATACACCTTGCATAAACCAGAAAGAAACTGCGTTCATTTTCCATTCTCAATTACACACAAAAAGAACCCGAAACCAAGGTTTCGGGTTCTTTGCGTCTCTGCGCTTACTTCATAATAATCAGTGCCATGAACACGAGGTCGGTATCGCCGGTATTATCCAGCGCATGACCGGTGCCGTCCGGACAGAAGGTCACGTCGCCGGCCTTGACCGGATAGGACTTCTCACCGTCGTTATACGAGCCTTCACCGCTCAGGATGTAGTACGTCTCGGTCTCGCCGCGGTGCTCGTGGAAGCCGAGCGTGCAGTTCGGCTCGATGGTTACCTTTGCATACAGGCCGCACTTGCCGTCCAGCTCCTTCGCACCGAGCAGACGCTCGATGATAACGTGTCCCTTGCCGCCAGCCATCTGCTCTACCTTATCTACCTGATGTTCACTTGCAGTCGTAATCATAATTCTTTCCGCCTTTCTTGTCCCGGGCAATACCGCATGATTGAAGCTGTGGTGCTGCCCCTGCCGCTCACGCGGGTTCTTATCCAACTCCTATTATAGCGGTTGCAATCCAAATTACAAGATAAGATTTCCATTTCCGCAAAAATTTACTTTGCCGTCGTGCCATACACCGGAAAGCCGATACGCACCTTAAACTGATCGCCGTCCACCGAAACATCGAATGTGCCGCCGCAGGCTTCGGTATAGCTTTTTGCGATGGCGAGACCCAGACCGCTGCCCTCGGTCGAGCGCGCCGCGTCACCGCGGACAAACCGTTCGGTGATCTCATCGGCGGCAAAGTCCATCTCGTAGTTGGCGGTGTTTTTGAGTTCAATAATGGCCTGACCGTTCTCCTCTGCAACAGAGAGGAACACGCGCGTACCCTTGAGCGCATATTTCACGCAGTTGCCGATGAGATTCTCCAGCACGCGGGACAGCTTGCGCCCGTCCGCCCAAATGGGCAGCTCCCGCTCGGGAATGGCGGCTTTGACGGTCAAGCCGCTCTCCTGCACGGCCTTGTCCTGCTCTGCGAGCGCCTGCCGGGCGAGCGTGCACGCATCCAGCCGTTCGCTGATGATCTGCTCTGCGCCCGACTGCACCTTGGAGATATCGAACAGGTCGCTCGTCAGATTCTTGAGCCGCAGACCCTTTTGATGGATAATGCGGGCGTAGTCGTTCGCCTCCTCCGGCGTTAAATCCATTTTGCCGAGCAGATCGGAATAGTTGAGGATGCTGGTCAGCGGCGTTTTCAAATCGTGGCTGACGTTGGTAATCAGTTCGCTTTTCATGCGCTCGGCGCGGACTTCGTTCTGCAGTGCCGCCTGCATGCCGTCACCGAGCGAGTTAATGTCTTCGGCCATTTCAGCAAACACACCCTCCGGCATGTCGGTCAGCTTGAAGCCGAGATCACCCGCACGCAGCCGGCGCAGCGCGTCCACGATACGCTCAAAGCCGGTGATGCGTTTGATGAGAAAGTAACCTGCCGCGAGGAACCAGACCGTGCCGAACACGAAGACAAAAAACGAGCCGCCCACTCCGCCGAACACCGCCGCAAGGAACGCGAGAACAACCGAATACGCCGTAAAGAGCAGCACAACGTTGCGCGTTTTGTAGTCACGGAACAGCATGCGGCGCAGTTTTCCGAAACTTTGCCGGATGCACTTGCATACCTTAATAAAGGTTCGCCAGCACCAGAGGATGAATCGAATCGACCAGCACTGCTTGACAAAGCTGCGGTTCTTGATCACGCGCACGAGCGACAGCGTAAGTTCGAGTGCGAACGCAAACGCCGCGACAAAAAACAGGATGGACGGTACGAGCAATATCGACATGTCGTTTGTGCCGTTCAGCAATTCACCCATCAGTGCCAGATTCAGTCCGCCTGCCGTGCCGAGCACCGCCCAGAAGCACAGCACGTTCACTTCCACCGGCAGACGGTCGATGGTGACAAGGTGCACGTCCTCATCCTCCGGCTTGCGGCCGGTGACGAACAGCAGGAACACGAACAGCACCAGTGCGATCACCGTCAGCACAATCGCCCGATGGAGCACGCCGGTAATCTGCGTTTTCTGCATTTCCCACTCAGCCTTGATGGGTGCAGCCTGTGCGTCCGTGAAGCGCACCAGCAGCAGGGTGTTAGACGGGTACGGATTGAACTTATTGAACTTCCAGCCTTCCTCTGCCGCATCCTCCTCGGTGTAGTAGCCGTAACTGTCCGTTTCCTCATCGTAAACCGCAAGCGGATAGCCGTAGTACATTCCCACATTGGACTGCACATTGCCACCCGGCCGTGTGATCATGTAAAACGCAGAATTTTTTGCCGCGGCTTCGGTCAGCGTGTCATCGCCGACCGTTTTATCGCCCATTCTGCCGAAATAGTTTCCCGCAAAATCCGTATGCTGCCTGCTGAATTCCGCTGCGTCCATGCCATCCTCAAACGCATTCGCCATTTCAGCACACATTATGCCGAGCTGCTGATGCATATAGGACGAGTCGGCAAAATCGCCCTCAAAGCGATAGACCATTTGGTCAAGGCCGTTCGCGGCAAAATCCGTTATCGTGTTCTCGGTGAGAAACAGTGCGCCTGCGAAGCACCCCACAATGCCCGCAAACGCGATGAGCTTCGCTGCCGAACTGCGTAAAATTCCCTTGATGTTCATTTTCACTCGCTCCTCTCTATCTTATAGCCGACGCCCCATACTACCTTGAGGTAGCGCGGCTCCTTCGGGTTGATCTCTATCTTTTCGCGGATGTGCCGCACATGGACGGCGATGGCGTTGTCGCTGACGATATCGTCATTCCACACCTGCCGGTAAATCTCCTCCGTGGAGAACACCTTGCCTGGGTGACGGCACAGCAGCTCGAGTATTTTGTATTCGAGCGGTGTGAGCCGAACGGCTTCGCCGTCCACCGTCACGCTTTTGCTCTCGGTGTCGAGCACCAGTCCGTGGATGGCAATCTGCGTTTCCTTTATCTGCATCGCGCCCAGCTGGGTATAGCGCCGCAACTGGCTTTTCACGCGCGCGACCAGCTCGGACGGGTTAAACGGCTTTGTAATGTAATCATCCGCACCCGCGGTCAGTCCGAGGATTTTATCCGCGTCCTCGCTCTTGGCCGACAGCAGGATGATCGGCAGGTTTTTGCTTTCCCTTACCTTTAATAAGGTTTTGATGCCGTCCAGCTCGGGCATCATAATGTCAAGAATGATAAGGTGTACGTTCTCGGTCATGACGATATCGAGCGCCTCCAGACCGTTGTACGCCTTGCGTACCAGATAGCCGTCCGCCTGTAAGAATATCGCGATACTGTCCACGATCTCGCGGTCGTCGTCCACCACCAGAACAGTCAGCTTTTCCATTTTCCCTTCCCCCTTTCGTTACTTCTATCTTACCACAGGTTTCTGTTGTTTTCCGCAGGAAATTTCTTTAGATTTTATGAAGATGAAAAAAAGTCCCTCGGTTGAGGGACTTTTCTTTGCTGCGTGTTTACCTGCTGATTGCGTTGTAAATCATCTGCGCGGCATACTGACGCGGGAGTGCATCATCCGGCTTTGTAGTTACACAAGTCAAAAGACCTTCTGCATCTGCCAGCTTCAAGGTGTTTTCCTTCCACTGCGCACCGGTCAGACCATCCTTCTGTACATCGTGACCGCTGTATACCAACAGCATTTTCGCGGCTTCAGCAGTCGTTACAGACGCATTCGGTGCAAAAACCGTGCTCGACTTGCCGGAAACGATGCCGTACGCCTGACAATACTTAACGTAGCCGTTCGACCAGGTACCGGCCGTATCCGCAAACGTGTCGGTCATATCCTTTGCGTAGTAAGACGCATCATCCGAACCGGTACGCAGTACGAACATCATCTTGGCCATCTGGGCACGGGTCACTGCCGTGTCCGGCTTGAACGAACCGTCCTCAAAGCCCTTGATGACGTTCTTCTCGGTCAGGGTGTCGATGACCTTGCTGTCCACCTTAATGCTGCTCTGGTCGGTGAATGCTGCACCGGCAAAGGCTGTTGCTGCGCAGGCTGCCGCCATGCTCAGCGCGATCAGTCGCTTTCTGAGTGTCATATTAAATTCCTCCTTTTATTGCATGGACGCCGTAGTGCATCCATAAGTGGAATATAACACAGTCTACAGTATTTGTCAACCTTTACCTGAATTTGTGCAAATTCGTGTGATTTTGTGCAAAACAAAAAGACTGATGTTTTCACATCAGTCTTTTGGAGGTACCACCCAGAATCGAACTGGGGATCAGGGAGTTGCAGTCCCACGCCTTACCGCTTGGCTATGGTACCATGTGGAGCGGCTGACGAGGCTCGAACTCGCTACCTCCACCTTGGCAAGGTGGCGCTCTACCAGATGAGCTACAGCCGCATATTTAGTTTTTCGCGCTAACGCGATTCTTTGACTCGAAGACGGGTTACTTGCCGCTCCGACGCTACATCTCCGGGCGGAATCGCTTTTGCTGCGGCAAAAGCCACGCTGGTTGAAATATGCCACCGGATTGTTTCCAAGAGCCGCCTTTCGATTCCTTAACCGAAAGGTAAGATTTATTCAAATGAGTGTCCAGACACTCATTTGAATAAATGGTGCCTCCGGGCGGAATCGAACCACCGACACGGGGATTTTCAGTCCCCTGCTCTACCGACTGAGCTACAGAGGCATATTTCTTCAATCGTTTCCGATTGAAGAATGGCGACCCGGATGGGACTTGAACCCACGGCCTCTAGCGTGACAGGCTAGCGCTCTAACCAACTGAGCTACCGGGCCAGGCCGTCGTCGCTGTTTCGTTTTCGTTTGTATCTCTCAGCGACGATGTTTATTATACAGAACCTGTGCCCAAATGTCAACACTTTTTTCAAAGTTTTTTTATTTTCTTTTTATTCCGTTGCGTGTGTTAAAAGTTCCTGCAACTCTGCGCGGCTGAAACGATAGATTTTATCGCAAAACTGACAGGTTACCTCACTATTTTCCTGTTCTTCTGCCATCTTGCAAAGTTCGGTTTTTCCCATGCTGATCAGGGCGCGCTCTACTTTTTCACGGCTGCACGCACAGCGGTAGCCGATTTCACTGGTCTGCAGAAAATCTACCTCAAAGCCATCGAGCACCGCGCGGATGATGTCCTCGAGGCTCATGCCCTTATCGAGCATAGCAGTCATGCTCTCCAGCTTTGCCAGATTGGCCTCCAGCTTGTCAATGTCGGAATCCTTCACGCCCGGCATAAGCTGCACGAGCCAGCCGCCGGCGCACTTGACCGAGCAGTCGGTATCCACAAGCACGCCGAGTGCGCACGCAGACGGGATCTGCTCGCTCTCCGCGAAATAGCGGGTCAGGTCCTCGGCAATCTCGCCGTTGACGAGCGCAACTGTGCCCGTGATCGGGTCCTTCATGCCAATGTCCTTAATGACCATCAGATAGCCGCGGCCGACACCGCCGCCTACATTCAGCTTGCCGTCCGCACGCAGCGGCAGATCGACAGCCGGGTCCTGCAGATAGCCGCGCACATAGCCGTCCGAATCACCGACGCAGACGATCGCGCCGAGCGGACCGTTGCCCTTGATCTGCACGGTCACAGAGCCGTCCTCGGCCTTGAGCTGGCTGCCCATGATGGCAGTCGCGGTCAGCGTTCGTCCGAGGGCTGCGGTAGCCAGCGGCGTGGTGCTGTGGATTTCGTGTGCGCGCTCGACCAGCTCGGTCGTGCTGGCTGCACAAATCTGGATGCCCGCATCACGGGCGATCGCGCGAAGTAACGTATCGCTCATAAGTTAATCTCTCTTTCGTGCTGTAAAGTAAATGCGGTCCTCGCCGCCCTGTACGGGCGCAAAGGACTGGTCGCCATAGGTTTTGATCTCGGTAAAACCGGCCTGCTCCAGCATGGCGGTCAGCTGTGCAGGCTCGTAGATGCGCTCCTCGTGCGTTTCCTGCGCACGGTGCCACACATCGTCCTCCTGCTCGAAAATATCGAACTGGTAGGCGCACAGGCCGTCCTCGACCGCCGCCTGCCATACGCAGAATACACAGTCATCCTCGCGGACATAGCTTTCGCCGTCAATGCGGGCGAATTTCTCGGCTGTGTTGATGTCGAATACGAACAGGCCGTCCGGATTGAGGAACGTGTGTACGCGCTCAAAGGCAGTCTGCAGTGCTTCCGGCTCAGTGACGTAGTTTACGCTGTCCAGACAGCACAGGCACGCGTCTACCGCGCCGTACAGGTCCAGCTCTTCCATACGCTGATTGAGCAGCAGAGGACGCGGCTCGCAGTCCAGCGTGTTCTGCAGCGCCTGCATGAGCATTTCCGGCGATGCGTCCGCGCCGATCATATCATAGCCGCGCTGCGCCAGAATGCGCGTCAGACTTCCGGTTCCGCACGCCAGATCGAGCACCAGCGACGGCTTTACGCCTTCCCGCTCAAACAGGCGCTCGAAAAAGTCTGCCCATTCCTCGTAGCCCACGTCATCCGTGAAGCGGTCATAGTATTCCGACAGGGTTTCGTAACTATTCATGGCTCTCCTCTGCTGTTTCGTCCTCCTTGAGCCGGTCGAGCATCTTGCGGTAGCCGTCCGAGCCATACACAAGGCACTTGTTCACGCGGCTGATCGTCGCGGTGGACGCGCCGGTCTCCTGTACGATGTCACTGTAAATGCGGCCCTCATCCAGCATGCGCGCCACCTGAAAGCGCTGCACCATGGCACGCAGCTCGGCGATCGTGCACAGATCTTCAAAAAAGTCGTAGCAATCCTCGACCGTCTGCAGCTTGAGAATACCGCGAAACAGAATGTCCATATCCTCGTCCTTCAACTTTCGATTCATGGTCTATCCCTCCCTACATTCGTTTTTTCGCTCTTATACCCTGTATTATAGCACATCGCTTTTATAGTGTAAAGCGTAAAAATATTTGGTTTTCACAGGTGGACAGGTGTCCGCGTGCGGCACTCTTTTTTCTGCACCGTGGCGATTGGGGCACCTGAACCGCGCAGGCGGTTCACCCTGTCCGGGCGGCAGTTTTTCAGCACCGGCCGAGCGGGGTGCGCGAACTGCCGCAGGCGGGTTCGCCCTGACGGGGCGGCTCCTTTCTCTGCACCGGCTGACCGGGGCACACGAACTGCGTTAGCGGGTTCGCCCTGACGGGGCGGCACCTTTTCTGCACCGGCTGAGCGGGGCACACGAACTGCGTTAGCGGGTTCGCCCCTAACGGGCGGGGAGTTTTTCGCTGAACCTCAGCGGGGGATTCGCCGTCTGCGGACGGCGGGAACGTGCCGCGCCCCGCGGCGGGGACGACGCCGTACCCACGGCGGTGGGCAAAAAGGAAGGACAACCTGCGGTTTTCCTTCCTCTTTGAACTCCTACCTTTCCCTTGCTTCCTAATCTGGCGCAGATTTCCTATATGTGACCGCTTCGAAAAGGGGTACGGCAGAGGATTTTTTCTTCCGTATCTTTCGCAACCGATTCGCAGTGTCAGATAACGTACTGCTACACAGACCGGCAACTCTTCGCAGGCGCGGCATAGCAGTGCCGCGCAAGTCGTAAGCGCGTTATGATAGACAGCACCTACGAAGATAAATTGTACCAAACGCCTACATTCGCAGGTGCCTTCCGGTATAACACGTTAAGGAATTGCGCGACACAGGTATGTCGCGCCTGCTTAGATGAAATCACATGTGTAGCAGTAATTTATCTGACGCTGCGAATATGTCTCGGCATGGGAGCACACTGTGCTCCCCTACGGTAGAAAAAATCCTCTGCCGTTCCCCTGTTTCGCAGCGGTCACATGTCGGCAATCTGCGCCAGACCCTCTAAGGGAAAGGGGTGATTCACAAGAGGGTGGAAACCGCAGGTGTCTACCCTCTTGTGCCCCCGCCGGGTAGGCGCACTCCCCGCTGAGGTTCAGCGAAAAACTCCCCGCCCGTCAGGGACGAACACGCTTACGCAGTTCGCGCACCCCGCTCAGCCGGTGCAGAAAAAGAGCCGCCCCGTCAGGACGAACACGCCTGCGGCAGTTCGTGTCCCCCGCAGAATCGGTGCAGAGAAAAAACGCAGAGGAAACCCTCTGCGTTTCGCATTAAAGCAATTTGAGCTGCTTATCCGGCAGATCCTCATCGGTAAGCAATGCGCCGATGGACGGAATACTGCGGCAGCGGTAGCGCGCATTATCACTGAGCGCAGCGTCCTCGGTGCGGCACGCCCGCGTAATGGTATGCTTGCCGCGCAGCACCATGGTCTGCACGCCCTGCGTGGAACGGGTTGTCTTGACATCGAGCATGCTCGCGCGGAACGTGAGCGCACGGTTGGCAGTCGAGAACATGGTGATCTCGCTCTCCTCCTCGATTGGGTGGAAGAACGCCACAGCCGGCGCCTTATCCGAGTACGCGCCTGTCAGGCGGCGTCGGTTGGTCTTGGTCTCGAAGGATTCCATAGAAAACCGGGCTGCCTTGCCGTTTTTGAACACAACGACCATACTGCCCTTGTAATCTCCCGGCAGAACCGCGTAAACCGGCATTTCGCCCTCGTCCATCTCGAGCTTAGACGCAAGGTAATCACCGAGCACAGACGCCTTGCTGTCCTCAAAATCGTACAGGTGCGCCTTGTACGCCTGCTGCATATTGGTGAAGAAGATAATTTCGTTCTTGTTGGTCGCCTCGGCAGTCCAGAACACCTCATCGCCCTCTTTGAGCTTATGGTCCTGCGACATGCGCCACGACTGCGGCGTAATCTTCTTGAAGTAGCCCTCGCGGGTGAGGAACAGCAGCACCGGATAATCCTCGATGTGATCCTCCTCGTCGAACTGCTGCACGTTATCCGCGGTGATGATGCGCGTGCGGCGCTCGGACGGGTACTTCTTGATGATCTGCTCCAGCTCTTTGATGATGATATTGCGGATCTTCGCCTTGGACTTGACGATTTCCTCCAGCTTTTTAATCTCGTTTTCGAGTGCTTCAGTCTCCTGCGTGCGCTTCAGGATATACTCCTTGTTGATGTTGCGCAGACGGATATCCGCAATAAATTCGGCCTGGATTTTGTCGATGCCGAAGCCTTCCATCAGGTTCGGGATAACATTTGCGTCCTCTTCGGTCTCGCGGATGATTTTAATCGCCTTGTCGATATCGAGCAGGATTTTGCGCAGACCGAGCAGCAGATGCAGCTTGTCCTTCTTCTTGTTGAGGTCGAAGAACACGCGGCGGCGAACGCATTCGGTGCGCCACGCTGTCCACTCATCGAGCAGTTCGGCTACGCCGAGCACGCGCGGCATGCCTGCAATCAGCACGTTGAAGTTGCAGGAGAAGCTGTCCTGCAGGGTGGTCATCTTCATCAGCTTGGCCATCAGCTTTTCCGGGTCGGTGCCGCGCTTGAGGTCGATGGCGATCTTCAGACCGGAAAGGTCGGTCTCGTCGCGCACATCGGCAATCTCGCGCACCTTGCCGTTCTTGACCAGCTCGGCGATCTTGTCGATGATGGCCTCGATGGTGGTCGTGTACGGAATCTCCGTGATCTCGATCAGGTTATCCTTCTTGTTGTACGCCCATTTTGCGCGCACCTTGAACGAGCCGCGTCCGGTGCGGTAGATGGCACGCATTTCCGCTTCATCGTAAATGAGCTCGCCGCCGGTGGTAAAATCCGGCGCAGGCAGCGTGGAAAGGATATCGTGCTCGGGGTTTTTGATAAGCTCGATGGTCGTGCGGCAGACTTCCGCGAGGTTAAAGCCGCAGAAATTGGATGCCATGCCGACCGCAATGCCGGTATTCGCGGACACGAGGATGTTCGGGTAGGTCGTCGGCAGCAGCGTCGGCTCCTTCATCTCGCCGTCATAGTTATCCACAAAATCCACCGCGTCGGTGTCGATATCGCGGAACAGCTCGGCACAGAACGCATCCAGCTTGGCCTCGGTATAACGCGGCGCGGCGTATGCCATATCGCGCGAGTATACCTTACCGAAGTTGCCCTTGCTGTCCACAAACGGCATGAGAAGCGCCTCGTTGCCACGTGTCAGGCGCACCATAGTCTCGTAGATAGCCGCATCGCCATGCGGGTTCAGCTTCATGGTCTGACCCACGATGTTCGCGGATTTGGTGCGGTTGCCGTTCAGCAGGCCCATCTTGTACATGGTGTACAGCAGCTTGCGGTGGGACGGCTTGAAGCCGTCAATCTCCGGGATCGCGCGGGACACGATAACGCTCATCGCGTACGGCATGTAGTTCTCGCGCAGCGTGTCCGTGATGCGCTGATCGACCGAAGGGTGTTCTTTATATACTTTTGGTTCGTCGGTTTTCTTTTTTGCCATTATGCTCTCCCGTTCATCTCAGGAACTTATTCTCTGAATTTCGATTCTAAGTATTCTCTCGCTTTATCTGTTAATTCCAAATATGCCTGTTGCCGATGACTGTGCAGAAGCGTTTCCAACGGCTTATTCGTTCCCTGCGAAGAAGCATACATATCTGTACCTAATGCTTCCACCACCTCATACAGCGGTACGCCATATTGAATGGTCTTGCTTACTTCCGGAAGGGCTTGTTCATTATACAACTCAATAAAATACGGCCATTGGCAATCTTCATCTAATTTGTTTTCTTCCTTAAATTCATGGCAAAACGCTTGCGCTACAATAATCGGGCAGGCTTTTCCATTCTTATCCCACGAATGCAATGCCAAAAAGATTTTATCGCCTTCTTGTATTTTCCGCGGCTTATGCTTCTCCGAGAAATAAGTTGCACATTGCCCCGCTTTATTATAATCAAATGCATATGGCTGTATTTGATTCGGTTTATACGGCTTTCTCTGTGCAGAACTTGCCGAAAACTTTAGCCAGCAGCGATTCTGCGTTTTTTTCTTCGGCTTCAACTGCAAAAAATCCTGTACAGTATCATTTTCTTCCACAGTCGCTTTATGCGACAGCTCCACACCTAAATCTCCAGTTTTATCTACCGTTGAAGCATTCTTTTTCTTATCCTTGCAAAGCTGCTGCACTTTCTTTTTTACGGTATGAAGCCATTCTCCCGTAACTATGCCTTTGTGGTCAGCTTCTATCGCCGCGCGCATATCTGCAAAATATTCATCGCATTTTTGAAACAACTGTGATTCATCAGTCGCAATAAGAGACAATTCATGGTTGCCCTGCAAACCGCCATTCGTAAAATTGGCAGAACCCAGTATCACTATACGATTGTCTATTAAATAGAGTTTTGTATGCAGATTTTTCAGTGCCAAGACTTTTGCACCCGCTTGATGCAGTTCAATCAAAGCGTCAATATCACTTACACCGGTCGCAAAATTTTCATAATTAAACCGTGAAATCAGTACACAGTCTACCTTATTCTTTTGAATAATCTGTGCTAACCTATGTGCTGGTTGCTTTTTGATAAATGGTGTAACAATATAGATTCTTTGCTGACTTTCACCCAAAGCATTTAATACACTTTCACGGTGATTATCCGTCAATAATTCAATAGACATTGCGCATTCCTCGCATATCTTACGAAATATCCGCCAGCTCGAGATAATCCGCGCCGTTCTCGGCAATGTACTCCTTGCGTCCGGCAAGGTTGTCGCCGAGCAGCAGGTCGAACATTTCGCTCGTGGCAGCCGCTTCATCCGGCGTAATGCGGATCAGACGGCGGTTTTCGGGGTTCATGGTGGTCTCCCACATCATTTCGGGCTGGTTCTCACCGAGACCCTTGGAGCGCTGGATAAGAATCTTTTTGCCCTCCAGCTTTTTGAGGATAGCCGCTTTTTCGCTCTCATCGAACGCAAAATAGCTTTTGTCGCGGTAGGTGATCTCATACAGCGGCGACTCCGCAATATAAACATAACCCTGTTCAATAAGCGTCGGCACCAGACGATACAACATGGTCAGAATAAGCGTACGAATCTGGAAGCCGTCCACGTCAGCATCGGTGCAGATGATAATACGATGCCAACGCAGATTTTCAAGGTCAAACGCAGAAAGGTCCTTTGCCGCCTTGCCGCGCACCTCGACACCGCAGCCGAGGACTTTGAGGAGGTCGGTGATGATGTCATTCTTAAAGATTTTATCGTAATCCGCCTTGAGGCAGTTGAGGATCTTGCCGCGCACCGGCATGATGGCCTGAAATTCACTGTCGCGGCCCTGTTTTACCGAACCGAGTGCGGAATCGCCCTCGACGATATACAGCTCACGGCGGGACGCATCCTTGGTGCGGCAGTCCACGAACTTCTGCACACGGTTAGCGAGGTCAATATTGCCGGACAGCTTCTTTTTGATATTCAGACGCGCCTTTTCCGCCTGTTCGCGGCTGCGCTTGTTGATCAGGATCTGCTCGGCGATCTTGTCCGCCTCGGCCTTGTTCTCGATAAAGTAGATCTCGAGTCCTTCCTTGAGAAACTCGGTCATGGCCTCCTGGATGAACTTGTTGGTGATGGCCTTCTTGGTCTGATTCTCATAGGAGGTCTGGGTTGAGAAGCAGTTGGTGACAAGCACGAGGCTGTCGAAAATATCCTGATAAGTGACCTTGCTCTCGCTCTTGTTGTACTTGTTGTTCTGCTTGAGATACGCATCGATGGCAGACACGAACGCCGAGCGAACGGCCTTGTCCGGTGCACCGCCGTGCTCCAGCCACGAGGAGTTGTGGTAGTACTCGATCTGCGACACCGCCGAGGAGAAGCAGAACGCGCACGACAGCTTCACCTTGTACTCGGCCTTGTCGGCGCGGTCGCGTCCGCGTCGTTCGCCCTCGAGGAACTGCACCGAGGTCAGCGGATTTTCGCCTGCCAGCTCGGTCACATAGTCCACAATGCCGTTCTGATAGAGGAATTCGGTGGTCTCGTACCTGCTGCCCACCTGATTTTTCAGCACAAACTTGATGTGGCTGTTGACGACCGCCTGCCGCTTGAGCGTATCCAGATAATAATCCACAGGGATGTTGATATCCGTGAATACCTCCAAATCGGGCTTCCAGCGGATGGTCGTGCCGGTTTTGCGTGCGTTCGTCGCCTTCTTGGTGTAGCCTTCCTTGGTGCCGGTCTTGTTTTCGCCCTTTTCAAAGTGCAGGCCGTACTCGAAGCCGTCACGGATGACGGTGACGTCCATGTACTCCGAGGAATACTGCGTCGCGCAGGTGCCGAGACCGTTGAGACCGAGTGAAAACTCATAATTTTCGCCGGTGTCGTTCTTGTACTTGCCACCCGCGTACAGCTCGCAGAAGACCAGCTCCCAGTTGTAGCGCTGCTCGTTTTCGTTCCATTCGATCGGGATACCGCGGCCATGGTCAGCGACTTCGATCGAGCCGTCCGCATAGCGTGTGGTGATGATCTCGGTGCCGTGTCCCTCTCGTGCCTCGTCGATCGAGTTGGACAGAATCTCAAAGACCGCGTGCTCGCAGCCCTCCAGTCCGTCCGAGCCGAAGATAACGCCCGGGCGCTTGCGCACACGGTCCGCACCCTTCAGCGAGGAGATGCTTTCGTTGCCGTATGACGGCTTTGCTTTGCTCATATATACTTTAACTCCCAATTTCCGAAGTTTTACTTACTTTATTATATCTGTTCAGATATGAAATAGTCATTTATAGCAATTTTACACCATATCATTGTTTATGTCAACGAGAACAGAACAATTGTTCCGTTCTCGCAATCCATAGAAATACTAAAACCAGACAAATCACTGCCTTGCCCCCCCATTTTGCCCGAACGCAAAAATGCGCGCTCTCAGTTCCTGCTGAAAGCGCGTTGTATGGGGCAACACCGCGCAATTAAAGCAGCGGCTTCTTGCGCCGCTGCCGCGGTGCTTTGCGGAAATTGTGTGGTATTGCCCAATGGGTGTCTTGCACCTCTTGTTTTTGGACTGTCCGGGAGCCTGCGCGGTATTCCGTCCCACAGGGCCAGACAGATTTTTGAAGGATTGACTGCTCACACAGTCGGAGAAAAAGATTCCCTATGAAGTATCTATTTTTAAAGGGATGGCAAGTGGTTTTTAGCACTCAGCTTGCTGTTCCCTTGCTGTGATTACAGGATACAGGAATCCCATGTCTAAAGTATGTAGAAAGTTTGAAGAAACCGTAAACATACCGTTTCTAAATTGAAAATGACGCGACTGCAAACCCGGTACGTTCATTCTCAATTCAAAAGTGCTGTAACCTCTTCCAAGGTATCCGCAAAATAGATTTTCTTCTGCCGTTCTTTGGTGGACTGCTCCATCTCGATCATGTGGTCGAGCAATGCCTTCATATAGTCGTAATAGCCGTTGAGATTATAGAAAATGCACGGTGCATCCAGCTGGTTCAGTGCCAGCTTGCTCATCACCTCGGCGATCTCCTCGAGCGTGCCCGTACCGCCCGGAAAGGCGATGAACGCGTCTCCAAGCTCGATCATTTTGGTTTTGCGATCGGTCATATCCTCGGTGACGATCAGCTCGGTCAGACCGTCCAGCTGCAGCTCCTGCTCGATAAAAAAGCGCGGCTCTACGCCGATGACCTTACCGCCTGCGGCCAGTGCGCTCTCCGCGACCGCGCCCATCAAACCGACCCGTGAGCCGCCGTAGACCAGTGTATGGCCGTGCTCGCCAATCCATGCGCCAAGCTCGCGCACGGCGGTTTTAAGGGCAGGCTCGCGGCCCTCGTTTGCACCCAGATATACGGTTATATTCATCATTTTGTCCTCCATTATACAGGTGTATGCAGGGTTATCGGCGGTAATGCCGGAAATTCTGATTTGCTAATTTGCACCAGCTAATCGGGGTACGCAAACTGCGTAAGCGGGTTCGTGCGCCCTGCTGGGGCGGTGCAGAAAAAAAGAAAAGAGCAGACGTTTAACCATCTGCTCTCTGGAAATTCTATTTTAGCGGAACTTCTTCTTCTTTGCGCGTGCAGCCTCAGACTTCTTGCGGCGCTTTACGCTCGGGCTTTCATAATGCTCACGCTTGCGGAGCTCGGAAAGCGTACCCGCCTTGGCACACGAACGCTTGAAGCGACGCAGTGCGCTGTCAATAGACTCATTTTCCTTGATGCGGATCTCCGACACAGTTTTCCCTCCCTCCGCACGTTCCCCTCATGGGGATCGCTTAGCACAGTTTGTATACATTCGTACACAAAACCGTAAGGATATTATATCGAATTTCCGCGTCAATGTCAACTACTTTTTCCCGTAGTTTTCGATTTTTTCTTTTTGACGCGGAAATCCGGCATTCCTTCTTACTTTACGACAAGGTTTACGATCTTGCCCGGAACAACGATCTGCTTTACGATCTGCTTGCCCTCGATGGCGTGCTGTACCTTTTCCTCTGCCAGTGCGGTGTCAATCGCAGTCTGCTTGTCCGCATCGACTGCCAGCTTAATAGTGCACTTCAGCTTGCCGTTTACCTGTACCGCCAGTTCTACCATGCTCTCGACGGTCTTAGCCTCGTCGTAGGTCGGCCACGGTGCTACAGAGAGCAGACCGGTCTCGCCCATCTGCTGCCACAGCTCCTCGGTGATATGCGGTGCAAACGGATTGAGCAGTGCCAGGAAGGTCTTGTACTCAGCCTTGTTTACGCCCTTGTCGTAGAACTCATTGAGCATGGTCATCAGCGCTGCGATAGCGGTGTTGGCCTTGAGGTTGTCTGCATCCTCACCGACCTTCTTGATGGTACGGTTCATAAGAACCTCGTGCTGCTCGGAGTAGGTGTCGCCGTCCTGCACCTTGTCAGCCAGCGCCCATACACGCTCGAGGAAGCGGCGGCAGCCCTTGATGGACTTCGGGCTCCACGGAGCAGCCTTCTCAAAGTCGCCGATGAACATCTCGTACAGACGCATGGTATCTGCGCCGTAGGTGTCAACGATTTCGTCCGGGTTGACGACGTTGCCGCGGCTCTTGGACATCTTCTCGCCGTTCTCGCCGAGGATCATGCCGTGGCTGGTGCGCTTTGCATACGGCTCCTTGGTCGGCACTACGCCGATGTCATACAGGAACTTATGCCAGAAACGGCTGTACAGCAGATGCAGCGTGGTGTGCTCCATGCCGCCGTTGTACCAGTCAACCGGAGACCAGTATTTCAGTGCTTCCGGCGAGGCAAGCGCCTTGTCGTTGTGCGGGTCCATATAGCGCAGGAAGTACCAGGAGGAACCGGCCCACTGCGGCATGGTATCGGTCTCGCGCTTTGCCGGACCGCCGCAGCACGGACAGGTGGTGTTTACCCAGTCGGTCATGTGCGCCAGCGGAGACTCACCGTTATCGGTCGGCTCGTAGCTGGTTACGTTCGGCAGCTCAAGCGGCAGCTGATCCTCCGGCAGAGCCACATAGCCGCACTTGTCGCACTTGACGATCGGAATCGGCTCGCCCCAGTAACGCTGACGGGAGAATACCCAGTCACGCAGCTTGTACTGCACCTTGGCATGACCGATGCCCTTCTCGCCCAGCCACTCGATCATAGCCGGAATAGCGTCCTTAACGGTCTTGCCGTTCAGGAAATCGGAATTTACCAGAATGCCGGTCTCGTCCTTTGCGGTGAACGCAGCTTTCTGGACATCCTCGCCGCCGGAAACGACCTCGATGATCTCACAGCCGAACTTCTTAGCAAACTCCCAGTCGCGGTCATCGTGCGCCGGAACAGCCATGATGGCACCGGTGCCGTAGCCCATCAGAACATAGTCGGAAACGAAGATCGGGATCTGCTTGCCGTTTACTGGATTGATTGCGGCAACGCCGTCCAGCTTAACGCCGGTCTTGTCCTTGTTCAGCTCGGTACGCTCGAAGTCGGACTTGCGGGCAGCCTCCTCGCGGTACGCGCGAATGTCCTCGATGTTGTTCAGCTTGTCTGCCCACTGCTCGATCATCGGGTGCTCCGGGGAGATTACCATGTAGGTCGCGCCGAACAGGGTGTCCGGACGAGTGGTGTAAACGGTCAGCGTATCGCCCTCAGTGGTCTTGAAATCCACCTCGGCACCGGTGGAACGGCCGATCCAGTTGCGCTGCTGAATCTTAACGCGTTCAATATAGTCCACATCTTCCAGATCGTCGATCAGACGCTGTGCGTACTTGGTGATGGCGAGCATCCACTGGCTCTTGGTCTTGTGAACGACCTCGCTGCCGCAACGCTCACAAACGCCGTTGACAACCTCCTCGTTCGCCAGAACGCACTTGCAGGAGGTACACCAGTTTACGCTCATTTCCTTCTTGTAGGCCAGGCCCTTCTTGAACAGCTGCAGGAAAATCCACTGGGTCCACTTGTAGTAGCTCGGGTCGGTGGTATTGATCTCACGCGACCAGTCGAACGACAGACCGAGGCTCTTGAGCTGGCTCTTGAAGCGTGCGATGTTCTTCTTGGTGACCTCTGCCGGATGAACATGGTTCTTGATGGCAAAGTTCTCAGTCGGCAGACCGAATGCATCCCAGCCCATCGGATACAGCACGTTATAGCCCTGCATGCGCTTTTTGCGCGCAACGATATCCAGTGCGGTGTAGGAGCGCGGATGGCCTACATGCAGACCCTGACCGGACGGATACGGGAACTCTACGAGCGCGTAGAACTTCTCCTTGTCCGAGTCATTCTCGGCATGAAAGCACTGCTTCTCGTCCCAGATGTCCTGCCATTTCTTTTCTACTTGTTTATGATCGTACTTCAACGGATTCTCCCCCTAAAGTGAGTTTTGGATTTTGAGCGCGACAACGCGGCGGACGTCGTTCCCGGCGCCGCCGCATGTCGGTATTTTACTTGTCCTCGATGCCCAGTTCTTCAAGCGTTACCGGCGTGCCGTCCTTCCACAGGTTCTCCAGATTGTAGAACTTGCGTGCCTCCGGCATGAATACATGCAGTACAGCGCAGCCGTAGTCCAGCAGCATCCACTGTGCGGATTCATAACCCTCGGTGTGGTGCGGCATCTCATCGTGATCGTACTTCAGGTGCCACTCTACATTGTCCGCCAGTGCCTTAACCTGCGTAGTGGAGGACGCAGAGCAGATGACGAAATACTCGGTCAGCTCGGTCAGGCGCTCAACATGCAGCACCTCAATGCCCTGAGCCTTTTTCTCGATCAGCGCTTCGCAGATCGCCTTTACAGTTTCTTTTGCAGTCAAAGTATAAACTCCTTTTGTGCGGCAGAAAAGGGTTTGCCTTTCTGCCGATTATGGTATATTGCCTTTATTATGCCTCGGGATCGTACGTTCCGCCGTCGTCCCCGCCGGAGGAAGCACCGCTGTCCTCTCCGCCGCCGGTGTAATCGCCGCCGGAGTAGTCGCCGCCGCTCTCCTCACCGGAGTCGCCGCCGGAATAGTCTCCGCCGCTGTCGCCGCCCGAGTAGTCATTGTTATCCGAATAATCGCCGTCCGAGCCGCTGTTGTCGTAGGATGGCTCATCGTAGCTGTAATCCGGTTCTTCGTAATAATCTTCGCTGTAATCGTACGAGCCGGAGGTGTCACCCCATACATTATCTTCCTCGCCCGAGCTTACATAGCCGCCCGAGTAAGTAGTGGTATCCGGTCCGCCGACAATGTCCAGCTTGGAGATCGGCTCCTCGTAGGGGTTGAAATACTTGTTTACCAGCTCCAGCGTCTGGTCGTAATACGGGAAGAAGAACGAATACTGCACCGAGGTGCCCGCCGTGCTCATCTTGCCGTAGCCGGGCAGTGTAAAGAACTGAATGCTGCTGTTGTCGATCTGCATGGCCTGCATGCCCATCCACAGCAGCTCGCCGGCGCTGAAGTCGGTCTTGACGTTCTTGAACACGGCCTCTGCGATCGAGCGGATCTTGGTCACATTCTTGATCTGCAGCACCTGACCTGCCAGCGACTTGAGGAACTTCTGCTGATTCTCTACACGGCCTTCATCGCCGTTGGTGTACTGTACGGTGTAATCGTTGTTGTGTCTCCAGCGCAGGAAGCCGACGGTCTGCTTGCCGTCCAGATGCTGCTGGCCTTTTTTCAGGTCGATGTGCAGATTCTGCGACGGATCATCGTACTTCATATCGAACGGCACGTCATAATCCACGCCGCCGATCGCATCCACGATGGCTGCAATGCCGTCAAAGTTGACGATAACGCATTTATCCGGCCGGAAGCCCATCAGACGCTCGATTTCCTTGCCCATCTGCTCGATGTTGCCGCCCTTGCCGCCGGTATCCATGCCGTAAGCTGCGTTGATCTTCTTGCTCGCGCCGGTTGCCGTGTTGTTGCACATGGTGTCGCGCGGGATGTTCATGACGTTGATGGTCTTGTCCTTGGTATCCATGGTTGCGACCATCAAAGCGTCTGTTCGTGTTTCGTCCTCATCAACTGCGCCGACCACGAACGTAAACACATCGTCAATGCGGGTGCCCGAGTTGAGCAGGCTGCTCACATCGACCTTATCGCCATTTTCCTTGTCCTTGATCGTCGCCTGCGGCGAACGGATAAACCACACCGCTGCAGCTGCTGCGCACGCGAACAGCACCAGCACAACCGCCATAACGATGGCAATGCGCTTGCCCTTCTGTCTGGGTGTCAGCTTTTTTTTCTCCTTCGGAGCCTTTCCCTTTTTGCCGCCCGGCTTGGGCGCCGAGATCGGCTGGTGGTTCCCTTCCGGCTTGGGCGCTGCCTGCTGTGCGGGAGCCTGTGCCGGAGTGCTGTCTCCGTTGCGGTTTTTCCTGCCGCCGCTTCCTCCGAATAGTTTCAAACGATTCCTGCCTCCATTTTACTTGTCCCGCCAGCTGACACCCTGCCGGATCATATCATTATAAGCGGCAATGGTATCACTGTGGATGAGTTTTCCGCGTGCGACCAACTCGGTCAGCGTCTGGTCATAGCAGTAGAGCAGGGCACTGTCGATATCGATCTGTGCCAGCTCACGCGCCTTGTCCACGCCGGGAAAATCACGAGTTTCTTCGATGTAATCCGCCAAATACAAGATCTTGTCAAGCAGCGTCATATGGTTCTTGCCGGTGGTGTGGCAGGCGATGGCATCGCAGATATCCTCGGGCATGTGGTATTCGGCCCGCGCGATGGCTGCCGCCGTCTTTCCGTGCAGCATTTTCGGCTCGCTTTTTTCGACGGTACAGGGTATTATACCGTATTTCTCGCATAAATTCAACTGTTCTTGCGGAGAAAGATATTTTGTTATGTCATGCAGAATGCCTGCAGTACCCGCTTTTTCCGGGTCCTCGCCGTACTTTTCTGCCAGCATGATCGCCGCACGCTCCACGCCGAGAGAGTGCTCATAGCGGTAGCCCTGCAGTCTGGAAAGGATACTTTTACGCATTTCTTCATTACATAACATAACTTTTCCCGCCTTTCTCTGTATTTCTTGCCGCAAAACTGCAGCTTTGCCGACAAGGAGGAACGAGCCGCAGGCTGTTCCTAAGTCATACAAAAATACTGGTTTTGAACAAGCTGCTGTATTTATCTGTCAAACCTGTATTTTACAGGCTTAATAGCCGTACAAATGCTTTTCTTCGATGTAATCCGCGACCGATTCCGGTGTATAGCATCGCAGTGCACCGCCCTGCCGCAGCTCGGTTGAGGAAATGGTCAGGCTGTCGCCCTGCACCAGTTCTACGGTTGCACCGAGCGAGTCCTTGAGCGCCGCCGCCTTTTCACGCAGCGCGTCCCAGTCCTCGTTTTCGCGGGCGCAGACAGCAAGCGAAGCCAGCCGCGCGATCTCGTCCGGCGCACGCCAGATCCTGTCAAACGAGAGCAGCATATCCGTGCCGACGATCAGGTGCAGGTCGGTCTCACCGCGTGCATGAAGCGCGCGGAGCGTGTCCACCGTGTAGCTTGCGCCGCCGCGGTCGATCTCGATGGTGTCGAGCTGCGCCCACGGTGTCTGCTCGGTCAGCAAGCGCACCATTTCGCACCGGTCCTCTGCGGAAGCGGTGTTCTCCGGCAGCGCCTTGTGCGGCGGAATATTGGTCGGAATGAACAGCACCCGATCTAAGTTCAGCGCACGGTGCGCGAGTTCCGCCGCGTGCAGATGTCCCAGATGCGGCGGATTGAACGTGCCGCCGAGAATCCCTGTTCTCATTTTACCAGAACGATCTTGCGCTTGTCCTCATCGCTGGACTGGCGGTACAGCACAAACTTGGAGCCGATGCACTGTACAGCGTCCGCGCCGGTGGCCTCACAGAGCGCCTCGGATACCGTGCGCGGCGTCAGCATCGCACTCTCGAGCACCTTGCCCTTGACCAGTTCATGGGATTCGAGCAGCGCGTCCAGTTCGCGTTCTACCGCGTCGGTTACGCCTTCCTTGCCGATGATCAGCGTGACCGCCAGAGGGTTTGCCATTGCACGAAGCTGTGCGCGTTGTTTTGTGTTAAGCATAAATGTAAACTCCTGTAATTTCGTTATATTTTTTTCGTAGGGCGGGCTGCCCTACGGATTCGCTTATATTTTATCCTTTAAGACTTCTTTCAGCTTATTCAAAGCATTTGCCCGATGAGAGATTGTATTCTTGACCTCTGCGGGCAGTTCGCCGAAGGTACAGCCGTATTTCTCGACATAGAACAGCGGGTCATAGCCGAAGCCGCCTGCACCGTGGTTCTCGCGGAGCAGTTCTCCTTCACATTCACCGCGCACGGTGAGCGTTTCGCCGTCCGCAAGCACACACGCGATCGCGCACACGAAACGGCAGGCGCGGTTTTCCTTATCCTGCATATTTTGCAGCAGGAAGGCATTGCGGTCCTCGTCCGTACCCTCGCAGTAGCGCGCGGAGTAGATACCGGGAGCGCCGTCCAACGCATCCACGCACAGGCCGCTGTCGTCCGCGAGAGCGGGCAGACCGGTGAATGCTGCGGCGGATTTTGCCTTGATCATGGCGTTTTCCTCGAAGGTTTTGCCGTTTTCCTCGGGTTCGGGCGCACCCTCCGGCAGCGGAATGATTTCGATGCCGAGGCTGCTCACGATAGCGGACAGCTCTGCCAGCTTTTTCTTGTTATGGGAAGCAAGTACAAACTGCATTACAGACTTTCCCCCATCACCTTGGCCTGCTTGCGGCACAGCGTCAGGCAGCCGCGCTTGCCGAGTCCGAGCAGCTTGCGCAGCTCGGTATCCGTGAACGGACGGCCCTCGCCGGTGCCCTGCACCTCGATGAACTCACCCTTGCTCGTCATAACCACGTTGCAGTCCACGATGGCGTGGCTGTCCTCGGCGTAGTTGAGGTCGAGCACGGCTTCATCCTCAAAAATGCCGACCGAAACGGCTGCAACCTGTGCAGTGAGCGGCATCTTTTCGATCACGCCGTCGGCCAGCAGCTTTTTGCACGCAAGCCACAGTGCAACAAATCCGCCGGTGATGGACGCGCAGCGCGTGCCGCCGTCCGCCTGAATAACATCGCAGTCAATCGTGATCTGGCGCTCACCGAGTGCTTCGCGGTCAACGACCGCACGCAGCGCACGGCCGATCAGGCGCTGAATCTCGCTCGAGCGACCGTCCAGCTTGAGCGACTTGATATCGCGTTTTTTGCGGGTGCTGGTCGCACGCGGGAGCATCGCGTACTCGGCGGTTACCCAGCCGAGGCCCTTGCCCTCGAGGAACGGCGGTACCTTTTCCTCGACCGACGCGGTGCAGATGACCTTGGTGTTGCCCATCTCGACCAGCACCGAGCCTTCCGCGTACATCGTGTAATCAGTGGTAATCTTCACCGGACGCATTGCGCCCTTGGTTCTTCCGTCAGGTCTCTGCATTTTCATCCTCCTCGGTCTGTTCCTCATCGTTTTCTGCGTTTTCATGAACCGGCGGCAGGATGGCCTCCAGGAATGCCGCACGATCAAAGTCGATCAGATCGTCAATGCCCTCGCCAACGCCGACCAGCTTGACCGGCACGCCGAGTCCTGCCGAAATGGCGATCACGATGCCGCCCTTAGCGGTGCCGTCCAGCTTGGTGAGGATGATGCCGGTCAGCTCGGCAGCCTTGTTGAACTCCTCGGCCTGATGAACCGCATTCTGACCGGTGGTCGCGTCCAGCACGAGCAGCGTTTCGCGCGAAGCGTCCGGCAGCTCGCGGGAGATAACGCGATCGATCTTCGCCAGCTCGTTCATCAGGTTGGCCTTGTTGTGCAGACGGCCTGCCGTATCCACGATGATAATATCGCTGCCGCGTGCCTTGGCCGCCGAGATGGAGTCAAACACAACAGCTGCCGGGTCTGCGCCCTCGCCGTGGCGTACGATGTCCGCACCGGCACGTTTAGCCCAGATTTCCAACTGATCAGCCGCCGCCGCGCGGAAGGTATCCGCCGCCGACAGCATAACCTTTTTACCCTCATTGACATAGCGGGCCGCCAGCTTGCCGATCGAGGTCGTCTTGCCGACACCGTTGACGCCGATTACCAGAATGACCGCCGGCTTGCCGTCCGTATTCAGCGGCTGGTTGTCGAGCATGTTGTCGGTCAGCACCTCGCGGAGCAGGTCGCGCAGCTCGTCCGCCGTAGTGGTCTTACGCAGCTTGGCGCGCTTTTCGACCTCAGCGACGATCTTCGCCGCCGTGGATGCACCGACGTCCGACAGGATGAGTGCTTCTTCCAGTTCCTCGAGCAGATCATCATCCACCTTGACAAATGCCGCAAACACGCTGTCCAGCGAATGGCTCACTGCATCCGATGTTTTCTTTAAGCCCTGCTTAATTTTATCAAAAAATCCCATGCTTATCTCCTTATGTTTATCTTGCAAATCAGGAATCAGTAATTATTTACCGTAGTAGTTGATACGCCAGTTCTCCCAGTCTGTACGGTCAATCCGCTCACCCCAGAGAACATAGCCGCGCGCATGTCCCCAGTGCCGAAACTCGACCGGATGCCGTGCCGCATAGCCGTCAGTCGTAAGAGAGCCGTTCGGCAATCGTCTTTCCACATCCAGCCGGTACGGGTATTTTGCGCTTCGCATATCCATTGCCGCAATTCTCCATTTCCCATTCTCAATTTTCCATTACTTAATGGTATTTTTGAGCCGTTTTTCTGCCTCAGCCAGATTGAGCATCAGCATTTTGGAAACGCCCTGCTCCTGCATGGTCACGCCGTAGAGCATATCTGCTTCTTCCATTGTACCACGTCTGTGGGTAATTACAATAAATTGTGTCGAATCTGTCAGGCGGCGAATGTATTTTGCAAACCGCTGCACGTTTACATCATCGAGCGCGGCTTCGATCTCATCGAGCACGCAGAACGGCGTAGGCCGCAGCTTGAGGATCGCAAAGTACAGCGCAATGGCGACAAACGCCTTTTCACCGCCCGAGAGCAGCGTAATGGTTTTCACCGCCTTGCCCGGTGGAGACACGCGGATGTCGATACCGCAGTTCAGGATATCCGAGGTATCGGCAAGCTGCAGTTCGGCGTGTCCACCGCCGAAGATCTCGCGGAAGGTATCGCGGAAGTACACATTCAGCTTGGCGAACTCGGACGCGAAAATCTCCTTCATGCTGACGGTCAGCTGCTCGATGACCTTGCGCAGATCGGTCTGCGCGGTCTCGAGGTCGTCCTTCTGCTCCCGCAGGAAGCTGTACCGCTCCTGCACACGCTGAAATTCGTCCACCGCATCCAGATTGACGTTGCCGAGCGCCCGCATTTTCACGCGCAGCTCCTGCACGCGGCCGCGCGTTTCACCGAGGTTTTCAATCGGTCTGGCGATCTCTGCCGCCGGTGTGGGTGTTAATTCATAGCTTTCCCACATTTTATCCAGAATCTGTGTTTCCTCGGTTTTCAGCTGGGTCGCGCGGTTTTCCAGTCGGGCGGTCTCGCGTTCGAGTTCAAGGATTTCCTCGTTGCGGCTCTGTACCGCCTTTTCCAGACGGACCCGTTCGCCCTCGGTCTGTTCGCGTCTGCCGGTCTGCCGCGCAAGCTGTTCGCTAAGCAGCCGGGCGGTGGTGTCGCGTCCGTGCTTGGCTGCACGGACTTGGGTAAGTTCATCGGTCAGGCGTGCGATTTCCGCCGCAAAGCCTGCGATCGTCTGCTCCGCACCGGACACGCCCGCGTCGAGGTCGGCCTTGAGCCGCTCAAGCTCCGCGAGCGCGCGTGCTTCGCTGTCCTGCGCCGTGCGCGTCTCCGCAAACGCGGTCTGCGCGGCTGTGATGCGCGAAGCCGTCTGCGCCAGCTGTTCCGCAGCGGCGTTCACTGCCGTACGGCGCTCGGTGCAGACCTGCTCGGCAGCTGCAAGCGCCTGCTCTGCGGCAGACCGGCGCTCCGTGCAGGCGGCAAGTGTCTGCTCATACTTCTGCTGTGTCGCTGTGAAGTTAGTCTGTTCAGAAATCAGGCTGTCATACCGTTTCTGCAGGCTTTCCAACAGGAATTTATGCTGTTTTACCGAAGCAGCAAGTCCGGCTCTCTCCTGCTCCGCGCGGCGGCGGTCGGTTTCGATGGTCTGCGCCTGCCCGGCAAGCGATTCCAGTTCCTGCCTTGCATCCCGCTCGGTCTGTGCCAGCGTTTTTCGCTCCTGCTCGAGTGCGCGCACGCGCTCCTCGGCGGCGTGCAGGCGTTCCGCCCGCGCCAGTGCGCCGGTGCCGCGGGAGGCCGAGCCGCCTGTCATGGCACCGCCTGCCTGCAGGATTTGTCCGTCTAAGGTGACAATGCGAAACCGGTGTCCGTACGCCTTGGCGAGTGCCAGCGCGGTGTCCATATTCTCCGAAATGACCGTGCGCGCCAGCAGATTGCACACAATATTCTTATATTTTTCATTAAATCTGATGAGAGCATCCGCGGTGCCGAAGCAGCCGTTCTGCCGTTCCAGGCCGGTCTCCCGCAGGCTGTTTGCCCGAATGGTATCCAGCGGCAGGAAGGTCGCGCGGCCGCCGTCCGTGCGCTTGAGGTACGAAATGCACTGCTTACCCACGCTCGTGCTGTCCACCACGATGGAGGACGCTGACGCACCGAGTGCAGTGTCGATTGCCGTCACGAACCGCTTTTCGGTCGTGATGAGCGCGGAAACCGGACCGTGCACGCCGTTCATCGCACCCTTTTCGACCTGCCGCATAACGGCTTTCACCGACCGAGAGAAGCCCTCGTACTCGTGCTGCATGTCGGTCAGCATTTTTACGCGGCTCTGCATTTCGCTCAGCGAGGACTGCGCTGCTCGCAGGTCGTTCTGCGCCTGCTCGGCCTTTCGGCGCCAGGTCTCCGCCTGAGCGGCGGCCGTCTGCGCCTGCTTTGCCGTTTCGGCAAGCGTTTGCTCGCACGCGGTCAGTTCCCGCTCGAGATTGTCCTGTACCTGCTTTTCGGTATCCAGCTGCTGTGCCGCTGCCGCGATTTCGGCATCTAGTGTCATTTTGCGGTCGCTCATACCCGCCAGACCGCTCTCGGCGGCTGTTCGGTCGAGTTCGAGCGCGTGCAGCGTGCGCTCCTGCCCGCGCTGCGCCTGCTCGGCCTGCCGAAGTGCCTGCTCGGCCTGTGTGCGCTGCTGCTCCTGCTCGGCAGACTGTTTTCGGAGTGCATCCAGTTCAGCCGACTGTGCCTTCTCCTGCTCATTCAGCGCAGAAATACGCTCGCGCCGTTCGGCAAGCTGCGCATCCATACTCTGCACCTGCTCAGCGCGGTGTGCGCTCTCCTGCCGTGTGCGCTCGATATTCTCCTCGCAGTTGCGGATGTTCGCCTGAATAACCGCCTCACGGCTGATCTGCTCGGCGGCAAACTGCTCGGCTTCGCGCAGCTCATTCCGCAGACGTTCGGTTTCCCTGTCAATTTCGCGCAGTGACTCGGCCAGCTGCTCGGACTGCGCATACAGCGTTCCCTGCTGCTGTTTTGCATCCGCAAGCTGCTTTTCGCAGGTTGTCTGGTCTTTATTCAACTTGGCAGTGTCATTCTTCAGCTGCTCGAGCGACAGCAGCCACAGCGAGACCTCAAGTACACGCAGCTCATCCCGCAGATGCAGAAACCTTTTCGCCTTGTCAGCCTGCTGCTCGAGCGGCTCGAGCCGGTTTTCCAGTTCGCCGTACAGGTCGCGGATACGCACCAGATTTTCCTCGGTGGCTGACAATCTGCGCTCGGCTTCCTCCTTACGGTAGCGGAACTTGGTGATGCCTGCGGCTTCCTCAAAGATTTCACGCCGATCCTCGCTCTTGAAGGACAGGATCTCGTCAATGCGGCCCTGTCCGATGCTGGAATAGCCGTCGCGGCCCAGACCGGTATCCATAAACAGCTCGTGCACGTCCTTGAGGCGGCAGTGCTTTTTGTTGAGGAAATACTCGCTCTCGCCCGAGCGGTAGTACCGGCGCGTGACCATAATTTCGGTAAATTCCGAGCGGAACACATGCGCCGAATTGTCCAGAATGAGCGAAACCTCGGCAAAGCCGACCGGACCGCGCCTGGCTGTGCCACCGAAGATCACGTCCTCCATCTTCGCGCCGCGCAGAGACCGCGAGGACTGCTCCCCCAGAACCCACCGGATGGCATCCGAAATATTCGATTTTCCCGAGCCGTTCGGACCGACGATCGCCGTAATACCGCCGAGAAATTTGATCTCGGTGCGATCCGGGAACGACTTGAAGCCCTGTAAAATCAGGCTTTTGAGAACCATATGCCACCTCTTTATTATAGATAGTTTTATTTTACCACTGCGGCAGTATCTTTTCAACGACTAACTGCGTCACGCAGAAAAAAGAGGTCGATTTCTCGACCTCTTTGCCGTTTATCTCTATTGCGGTTTGGCGATAAGCGTCAGCATCCCATATTTTCCAAAGCCTTCTTCGCCGCCATCTGCTCGGCTTCCTTTTTGCTCTTGCCGATGCCCTGCGCGAACACATTGGAGTTGAGCAGCAGCTCCATGGTGAACCGCTTGTCGTGGTCCGGGCCGGACTGCCCTGCCAGACGGTATTCCAGCGTTTCCTGCTTGTTCTTCTGCACGATCTCCTGCAGCATGGTCTTGTAGTCCTTGAACGCGCCGCCTGCCAGCGCAACCTCGACCTTATGCGGGATAAACCGCAGCACGAACGCACGGGCAGGCTCGATGCCGCCGTCCATAAAGATAGCGCCGAGCAGAGCCTCTGTCGCGTCAGCGAGAATGGACGCACGCTTGCGTCCGCCGCCCATCTCCTCACCGTGTCCCAGACGGATGGCTTCGGGGATACCGATCTCGTGCGCGATCTCATCCAGTGCGCCCTCGCAGACGACTGCCGCGCGCAGCTTGGTCAAATCACCCTCCGGCAGATCGGGATAGTGTGTGAACAGGTAACCCGCCGTGACAAAGCCCAGCACAGAATCGCCCAGAAACTCCAGGCGCTCGTTGCACTGCAGGTGCGTGCCGTGGTGCTCATTCGCGTAGGACGAATGCGTCATCGCCAGCCGGAGCAGGCTTTCATCCTTGAATTTATAGTCAATTTTCAGCATTTTTGTTCCTTCTTCCTGTGGATCACTCGGAAACCGTCATGTACTGAATGTTTTCCTTTACTGCATCGATCATGCCGGATTTGGTGTACGCGATGGCCTGACGGACCGCGTTCATCACCGCAATTTCGTTGGACGAGCCGTGCGCCTTGATGACCGGCTTTGCGATGCCGAGGAACGGCGCGCCGCCGATCTTGTCCTGATTGAACACCTCGCGGAAGTCGTCCATGCCTTTCTTGCACAGCAGATAGCCCAGCTTGGTACCGACAGAGGCCATGAACACGCCCTTGATCTCTTTCGACATGAACTTGGCTACACCCTCGATGGTCTTGAGCTGCACATTGCCGGTAAATCCGTCGCAGACAGCAACATCACACGCACCGAGCGGCACCATGCTGCCCTCTACGTTGCCGACAAAATTCAGACGGCCCTCGTCGCCCGCCTTTTTCAGCAGCGCGTAAGCCTCCTTGCGGAGCGGATCACCCTTGGTATCCTCCGTGCCGTTGTTGACAAGACCGACACGCGGCTTGACGACCCCGTTGATCTTCTCCGCGTACAGCGAAGCGAGGAACGCAAACTGCAGCAGCATTTCGGCGGTGCATTCGGTGTTTGCACCCGCATCGCACAGCATAACCTGACCGTTCGCGCACGGCATAACCGGTGCCAGCGCACCGCGTCGGATGCCCTTGATGCGGCCGCCGTACAGCGTCGCGCCGGTGAGCAGTGCGCCGGTGTTGCCCGCGGAAACGAGCGCATCGCCCTCACCGGCCTTGAGCAGCTTGAACGCTACCGCCATGGACGAATCCGGCTTGCGGCGGAGTACCGTTGCGGGATCGTCGTGCATATCGACCAGATCGTTTGCGGGCATGATGGTAATGCCCTTGACATCGGAAAGTCCCTTCTCCTTGAGGACATTCGCTACGACCTCCGGCTTGCCGACCAGCAGCACTTCCTCGCCGTATTCCTTCGCAGCCAGCGCACCGCCCCATACAGCGGATTCGGGCGCGTTATCGCCGCCCATCGCATCAACGATGATCCTCATATTAAAGCTCTCCCTTCAGTTTTTCGATCTGCTCGAGCGCCCGCTCGGAGATTTTGGTGTTCTTCTCCCGCTTGCCCTTGATTTTATAGCCGAGCGGCTCGATAATGCCGAAGTTTACGTTCATCGGCTGGAATTTCGCGACCGTATGGTCGGAAATATAGGTCGCCAGTGCACCGGTGGCGGTCAGACGGTCGAGTGTCGGCATCGGTTTGCCGAGCACATCCATCGCGGTTGCCACGCCTGCCACCCAGCCGGAGGCGGTGGACTCCACATAGCCTTCTACGCCGGTCATCTGGCCCGCAAAACGGATGCGCGGGTCGGATTTGAGCGCGTAAGTCGCGTCCAGCAGGCGCGGAGAATCCAGGAACGTGTTGCGGTGCATGACACCGTAGCGCACGAACTCGGCGTTACGGAGCGCCGGGATCATGGAGAACACGCGCTTCTGCTCACCGAATTTCAGGTGGGTCTGGCAGCCGACCAGATTGTACAGCGTGCCGTTCGCGTTGTCGCGGCGCAGCTGCAGGACCGCATACGGATCCTTGCCGATTTTCGGATCCGGCAGGCCGATGGGCTTGAGAATGCCGAAGCGCAGCGTGTCAAAGCCGCGGCGTGCGTTAACCTCGATGGGCATACAGCCCTCGAATACCTTGGAATCCTCGAAGCCGTGCACCGGCGCTTCCTCGGCGGTGGTCAGCGCGTTCCAGAACGCCTCGTACTCCTCGCGGGAGAACGGGCAATTGATATAATCTGCGGTGCCCTTGCCGTAGCGGGAAGCCTCGTAGGCAGAATCCATGTCGATGCTCTCAGCCGTGACGATCGGCGCGGCTGCATCGTAAAAGTGCAGGAAATCACCGCCGACCTTGGCGTGGATGGCGTCAAACAGCGTATCCGACGTCAGCGGACCGGAGGCAACTACAACGCGGCCCTCCGGAATCTCGGTCACTTCACCGTAGACCACCTCGATATTCGGGTGGTTCTTGATCTTCTCGGTGACAGCTGCCGCGAAGGCTTCGCGGTCAACCGCCAGTGCGCCGCCCGCCTCTACGCGGTGCGCATCCGCACAGGAGAGGATAAGGCTGTCCAGACGGCGCAGTTCCTCCTTGAGCAGACCAGCTGCGTTCGCCAGCTCGTCCGAGCGCAGCGAGTTGGAGCACACCAGCTCAGCGAAATCGTCCGAGTGGTGCGCAGGCGTGTGCTGCACCGGCTTCATCTCACACAGGCGCACGGAGATGCCGCGCTGTGCCAACTGCCATGCAGCCTCACAGCCGGCCAGTCCTGCGCCGACTACTGTTACCATTTCACTCATTCGGCGCTCTCCTTTGCCGTGGTCTTTTTCTTTGCGGCAGGCTTTTTCGCTGCTGCTTTCTTCTCAGCGGCTTTTTTCGCCTTCTCGGCCGCCTTTTCTGCTTCATACTTTGCCAGAGCCTTGGCGTACTGCTCCTGCTGCTTGGCAGTCAGCTCCTGTACAGCCTCGTCCTTCAGCTTTTTGAATTTATTGGTGGTCTTGGTCATCCACGGCAGGTTTTTCTTCGCGGTGGATTTCTTGACAGCCGCCTTTTTCGTTACCTTCTTGACCTTTTCCTCGGTCTCGCCGTTCTTCTCGTCGGCTTCCTTTGCGGCAGCACGTTCCGCAGCCTTGGCGGCACGCGCTTCGCGCATCTTGCGGCGCTTTTCGGTCTCCTCGGGCGACAGACCCTCCTTGACCAGCTCCTTGTAGCCGCAGCCCTCACGCAGACAAACGTCCGTGACCTCCTTGGAATCGCGGTCGGTGTGGCGGAACAGCGAGGAATCGCAGTTCGGGCACTTGGTCTTGAGCGGCTTGTCCCACGTCATAAACTGGCAGGTCGGATAGGTGTCGCACGAGTAGTACACATAGCCGCGTGCGGACTTTTTCTTGACGACCTTTGCACCGCAGACCGGGCACGCAGCGCCGGTGTCCTCGGTGATGGGCTTGGTGTTGGTGCACTCCGGGAAACCCGGGCACGCAAGGAATTTGCCGAACCGGCCGGACTTGATGACCATGTTGCGTCCGCATTTCTCGCAGATAACGTCGGTCACCTCGTCCTGAATCTTGATGCGCTTGCCCTCCAGATCGATCTCCGCCTGCTTGAGCGCGGCTTCAAAGCCGTCATAGAAGTTGTGCAGCAGCTGGATATAATTCAGCTTGCCCGCTTCGACCTCGTCCAGCTCGTGCTCCATGTTGGCGGTGAACTCGTAATCGGCAACCGACTTGAACTCGTCAACCAGCAGGCCGGTAACGCCTTCGCCGAGCGGCGTCGGACGGAGCGCCTTGTTCTCCTTGGTGACGTAATCGCGGTCGATGATGGTCGAGATAGTCGGCGCATAGGTGGACGGCCGGCCGATGCCGCGTTCCTCCATCGCACGGATGAGCGATGCCTCGGTGTAGCGAGCCGGCGGCTGCGTAAAGTGCTGGGACGGCTCGATTTTCTCGGCGGTCAGCTTGTCGCCCTGATCGAAGCGCGGCAGTGGCTTTCCTGCGGAATCCTGCTTTTTCTCGTCGTCCGTGCCTTCCTCGTAAACCGCAGTAAAACCCGGGAACGCGACCGTATGACCGGATGCGCGGAACACCTGACCCTCGCAGACGATATCGGCGGAAACCGTATCGAGAATGGCGTCTGCCATCTGGCAGGCCACAAAGCGCGACCAGATCAGGCGGTACAGCTTGAACTGATCGGGCGTCAGGTACTTGCGGATCTCCTCGGGCAGCAGCTGCACGTTGGACGGACGAATGGCTTCGTGCGCGTCCTGCGCGTTGCCCTTGGTCTTGAACACACGCGGCTTGCCCGGATAATATTCCTCGCCGTAGCGGCCGCGAATGAAGCCCGCAGCGGCAGCGGTGGCCTCGTCCGCCAGACGGAGCGAGTCGGTACGCATATAGGTGATAAGACCGGTCAGACCGTATTCACCGAGTTCAATACCTTCGTACAGCTCCTGCGCGATGCTCATCGTGCGGCGCGGCGTCATATTCAGCTTGCGGCTGGCTTCCTGCTGCAGCGTCGAGGTGATGAACGGAGGTGCGGCGGTGCGCTTTTTCTTGCCGCGCTTGATATTGCCGACGGTGAACGGCTTGCCGGTAACGGCGTTGACAACATGCATCGCCTGCTCTTCGTTTTTCAGCTCGGCCTTGCCGTTCGCGTCGCCGTAGTAGCGCGCGGTGAACTGACCGCCGTCCGCGGTCTGCAGCAGAGCCTCGATCGACCAGTATTCCTCCGGCACGAATGCGCGGATCTCGTTCTCACGGTCCACGACCAGACGGGTTGCAACGCTCTGCACACGGCCTGCGGACAGACCGCGCTTGACCTTGCGCCACAGGAACGGCGACAGCTGATAGCCAACGATTCGGTCGAGAATGCGGCGTGCCTGCTGTGCATTTACCAGATCGATATCAATATCGCGCGGGTTCTCGATACCCGAGCGGACCGCCTGCTTGGTGATCTCGTTAAAGGTCACGCGGCGGGAATTTTTGTCCTTGAGCTTGAACAGCTCCTTGATGTGCCACGAAATCGCTTCTCCCTCGCGGTCAGGGTCAGTTGCGAGATAGACGAAATCGCTCTTGCGGATTTCGCTGCGGATTTCCTTGATGATTTTATCTTTACCCTCGATCGGCACATATTCCGGCTGGAAATCGTGCTCGATATCGATGCTCATTTTCTTTTTCGGCAGATCGCGCAGATGTCCCATCGAAGCCTTGACGACATAGTCCGAACCGAGATATTTTCCGATCGTCTTTGCCTTGGCCGGGGACTCCACGATGACTAACTTAGACATAAAAACCTCCAAAAACTTACTTCGATTGCAACCACGCTTGCAATCGAAAGGCCATACCGAACTCTGTTCAGATATGGCCAAGGCTGCGAAAAGTTCCTCCTTCGTCGAAACTTTTCTCCGCACTTGTATAAAAAGGGTGATACATGCTCCCCCTTTTTATGAATTTCCTGCGGAAATTCTATTGAATGCGCACCTTACGGTGCGGAATGCGTGTATTTCTTTTCTTCTCTCTCCTGCTTATCACCAGGTGCCGAGGATGAGTCTGCCCTTTTCACGGCGCAGAATCCCATCCATTTCCAGCATGGTGACAAGGCTCATCACCCGCGGCGCTGCCAGACCGCAGCGGTCGATCAGCTCCTCGGGCGTGCTCACACCGTCCCGCACGAGCGTGACGATGGTCTTTTCATCCTCATTTAAGCCGTCCGGCAGCGGTTTTGCAGCCGCAGACGGCTGTTTGGGTTCGGCCTTCGCCTTTTCTGCGGCAGCAGCGCGGCGCTGTTCGGCCTGCTGCTCACGCCTGCGAATGTCCTCCCAAGCACTTCTGGCAGCCGGTTCCGGATACTCGCCGGTCTGACGCCGGAACGCCTGCTGTACCGCCTGTTCGGGCATCATGCCGCCGTAGGCGCGCACGAGCGTCACCGGGCTGCTGAGCAGCGCGGCTTCGCCTTTTTCGATCAGCTCATTGCACGACTGCGACTGCGGCGCGTCGATCGGACCGGGCACGGCGTACACATCGCGTCCCTGATCGAGCGCATGACGCGCGGTAATGAGCGCACCCGAACGCCAGTCGCTCGCCTCCACGATAACGGACGCGACCGACAGACCGCTGATGATACGGTTGCGCTGGTGGTAATTGCGTCCGTGCGGCTCGGTGCCGGGCGGATATTCGCTGATGATGGCACCCATGAGCAGGATATCGCCCATCAGGCTGCGGTGCTGCGGCGGATAACACACATCGGGACCGCCCGCCAGCACGGCAACGGTCAGACCGCCCGCCTTCAGCGCACCGCGGTGTGCCGCGCCGTCATTGCCGAGTGCCATGCCGCTGACGGTTATCATGCCCGCTCGGGCAAGCGTTGTGCCAATCTGATCGGCGACTTTCAGGCCATACGGCGTCGCCTTGCGCGTGCCGACGACGGCTACGGCGGGAACGCTGTCGAAATCCGGCCAGCGTCCGCGCACATACAGCACGGTCGGCGGATCCGGGATCGCCCGCAGGCGGTCCGGGTAAGCGCTGTCACCGATGGTAATGATCTGGATATTCTTTTCCGTGCAGGAGCGGATGACCTGCTCTGCTTCGGACGTATCCTTGTCGCACAGCAGATCGACATGGGTCTTGCGCAGCTCACACGGCGCAGCTGTCAGTGCCTGCCGGTCGGCGGCGAACACTGCCTCCGGAGAGCCGAAGGCATCGAGTACCTCGGCGGCTGTGCGCGAGCCGAGTCCGCGCTTGAGCGAAAGCCAAACATAGCTGAGTCTTGACGGCATAGTGCCCGCCTCCTCATTTTGTCATTTCGTAGATCACGATGGCCGCGGCAACGCCCGCATTGAGCGATTCGGCACGGCCCTTCATGGGAATGATCACGCGCCTGTCGGACAGACAGAGCGCCTGCTCGGTCACGCCCTTTCCCTCACTGCCGATGATAACGGCGGCTTTGGAAAGCGAAACCGAAGAAAGCGGCACGCTGTCCTCATGCAGCGCGGTGGCGTACAGCGGCAGACCGTTCCGGTGCAGCCGTTCGGCAGCCTCCGCAAGCGGGAGCGTCACGCACGGCAGACGGAACACCGCGCCCATCGTCGAGCGCACGACCTTGGGTGAAAACGGATCGGCGCAGCCCTCGCACAACACAACGGCGCCGAGCGCGAACGCTTCGGCGGTGCGTAAGATCGTGCCAAGGTTGCCCGGGTCCTGTAAGCCGTCCAGCAGGAGCACCTGCCCGGCTCCGTCCAGCGCGTCCGCCGTCCACTGCGGCTGCTCGCAGGAAAAGATGACGTTCTGCGGCGTTTCCACCTCACTTGCGAGTTTGAACAGCGCATCCGGTGCAGAATAGAGCGATGCTCCCTGCTCTTCCGCCTCTTTGACGAGCGGACTGTCCCAGCCGTCTCTCACAAGCACGGTTTTCAGCTTCGCGCCCGAACGCAGTGCTTCTCCCAGCATTTTTTCGCCCTCGCACAGCATTTCCCCCGTGCTCCGGCGGTATTTTCGTTCCCGTCCCAGCCGCGCAAGATGCTTGAGCGCGGCATTCTGACGGCTCTGTATCTCAATCAATGCAGTTCCACCACCCTGCTCACAAATTTATTTTCGCCCATGATAAACAGAAGATCATCCGGCTCGATGGCCCTATCCGGCTTAGGACTTGCATCCAGTGCACCCTGTTCACCATGACGGACGGCGAGCACATTCACTTTATGCTTCTGCCGCACGTCAAGCTGCACCAGCGATCTGCCGACCCAGCTTTTCGGCGCGTGTATCTCCAGAATGCTGTATTCGTCCGACACGCCGATAAAATCCACCACGTTGGTATGTGCCAGGCGCTGTGCCAGCTTGCAGCCCATTTCGCTCTCCGGCAGGACAACACGGTCCGCACCGACGCGCTCGAGCACCTTGGCATGCACAGTGCTTCTCGCTTTGGCAATGATGTATTGCGCGCCCAGATCCTTGAGCATGACTGTGATGAGGATGCTCGCCTCCATATCCGTACCTACCGCAACAATACAGCAGTCGAAGTTGCGCACGCCGATGGCCCCCAGCACGGCTTCGTCCTGCGCGTCGCCCTGCATGACCTGCGTCACATCATCCGCGATGCGCTGCACGCTCTCGGCGTTCTCGTCGATGGCAAAAACCTCCTGACCAAGCTCGGTCAGCTCCTGCGCAACGGCGGTACCGAATCGGCCCATGCCGATCACCAGAAAGGATTTCATATCTGTCTCTCCTTTGGATAACTGCTTAATCTACTTCACCATAAAGGCATCATCACGCAAAATGCCGAAAATGTAATTGCGGAATGCTGCCTCAACCAATAAACACATCTGCGTCCGGGTATTTGAGCCTTGGCGGCTCTCTGCGGCGCATGAAAACGGCAACGCCGAGCGTCAGCACACCGACACGGCCCATATACATCATCACGATCAGAATGACGCGCGAAGCCGCCGCCAACGTCGGTGTCAGACCCATGGACACACCGACCGTGCCGAACGCGGAGACCGCTTCAAACAGGCACTGGTGAAACGGTGCGTCCTCGATTCCGGCGATCGCACAGGCGCCGACCAGACAGAGCACGCCGCCTGCCATGAGCAGGGTTACGGCGTTCATGATGCTGCGCGGCGCAATCGTCCGGCCGAACGCCGAAACCGTTGTGCGCCCGCAGAAGGCGCTGATGGCCGTGAGCACGAGCACGGCCGCCGTCACGGTCTTGATGCCGCCTGCTGTTGAGCCGGGCGATCCGCCGATGAACATGAGCAGGCACGACACCGCCTGACTCGGGCCGGTAAGCGCGCCGAGGTCGATGGTGTTGAAGCCTGCCGTGCGCAGGGTCACGGACTCAAACGCCGCCGCAAGCAGCTTGTGCGGAGTATCAAACGCACCGAGCGTTGCCGGATTGCTCCACTCGAACAGCAGCGTCCAGCCGAAGCCGAACAGCAGCAGTCCTGCCGTGGCCGTCAGCACGATTTTCGTGTGCAGGCGCAGACGGCAGAAACTATGCTTGTCCCACACGTCGCTCCACACGAAAAAGCCGAGACCGCCGAGCACGATGAGCGCCATCAGCGTAATGTTCACGAGCGGATCCTCCGCCCAGCCGATGAGCGACTGAAACGGATCGTCCGGTGTGCCCATCAGGTCAAAGCCTGCGTTGCAGAATGCCGAAACCGCGTGAAACACGCCCATTGTGATTCCCTTCGGGAAACCGTAATGCGGCACGAACCGGCAGGACAGCAGAACCGCTCCCGTCCCTTCGATGATGAACGTGCCGAACAGCACGCGCCGTGTCAGACGGACAATGCCGCCGCCGTCCGACAGATTAAGCCCCGCGCTCATCACCATGCGCTCGTGCAGCGTGATCGTTCGCCGCAGGACAAACGACGCAATAGCCGCGACGGACATAAAGCCGAGTCCGCCGATCTGAATCAGCAGCAGGATGACGCACTTGCCGAATACCGACCAGTGCACTGCCGTGCTGACCGTGACGAGTCCGGTAACACAGCTCGCCGAGGCTGCTGTAAACAGCGCGTCGAGAAACGGCGTTATCTGTCCGTCTGCCGCCGAGACCGGCAGCATCAGCACCAGCGCACCCACCAGAATCGTCAGCGCAAAGCCGACGGCAAGCACCGTCGGCGCCCGCAGTCCCAGATGCCGCTTATGCACCATAAAAATCTGCGTCTGCACGATAAATCCCCTCCTTTAACGATGCTGCAGTATGATATACCGAAAGCCTGAACGCACCGTTCAGGCTTAGGCTGTCGGCGAAACTACAGTTTCGCCGACAAGCAGGAACGGACCGTGAGCCGTTCCAAAGTCGTCCGAAAGTTCCAATACAGAAACTTTCTCCCTCCAGAAGTCAAAAAGTCAGGTACTCGCCCCGACTTTTTTGCATTTGCAAAGCAAATGCTATTTTACACGCGCTGTCGCGCGAATTGGCTGAAGCTGCATGAATATTGACCTTTTCGGCAAACCAAGCCTGACCATACCGTTCAGGCTTCAAACAGGCATACATTATATAATAGTATAACATCGAATTTTTGACTGTTCAATATAATCTTATACCCGAAATTTTTCGATAAGTCAAGCGATTTACGGAATTTTTCCACGCAAGAATAAGCAAGTGCTCTCTGATTTCCAACAGATCAGAGAGCCCGGAGGGGGCTGCCGCCGGCAAATACTCCAACAATCCGGCAGACAGAAATTTATTCCACAGTTCAAACGCATCTACACATGTCCCTTTTCACGGTGAGAGGGAACCGCATTGAACTGTAAAATAACACAGGTAACAAATAGTACGTTTTTTTGCGTACTTATCCAGTATAACACCATATCCTGCACAGTCCATAGGCATTATTTGCCCAAAGCCTGCTATTTCTTACTGCAGATGAGCCTTCCGGCACAGGTGGCTGCCGGAAGGCTCAGGAGAAAGATTAAGATGCTACCAGATTCGGGAGGAAATATACAACCTGCGGGAATACCGTTACCAGAATTACCACTGCGATGATAATCAGGATGAACGGGATAACGCCGCGGTAGATTTCCTGTATTTTGACCGACGGCGGCACAATGCCCTTGATGTAGAACAGTGCGAAGCCGAACGGCGGCGTCATGAAGCAGGTCTGCAGCATAACAGCCGTAACTGCGACGATCCACAGGCGGTCGAAGCCGAACATATCCATAATCGGCAGGAAGATCGGGAATACGATCATAACGATGCCCAGCCAGTCGAGGAACATGCCCATAAAGAATACGATCGCCATCATGATTGCGAACGCGCCCCACTTGCCGATGCCAACACTCGAAATCCAGGTTGCAATCAGCTGGTCGCCGTCGAGCGACATGAAGATGCCGGTGAAGGCAGACGCGCCGAACAGGATGATGAATACCATCGCAGATGTCTTTGCGGTGTCGATCAGCGAATCGTACAGCATCTTCCAGCTGAACTGCTTGTAGAAGATGGCGAGGATGAGCGAGAACAGCGCGCCTACGCCTGCCGCCTCGGTCGGGGTTGCCCAGCCGGTAAAGATAGAACCGAGCACGCCGACGATCAGGATGACCGGCGGGATCAGGTTGATGAGCGAACCGGTGATGCGCTCACGCAGCGGCATGGCAGCCAGCTCTTCAGTGGTCATCGCCGGACCGTAATCCGGGTGGATATGGCAGATGACGAACACATAAATCATGTAGAACAGCGACAGAACAAGACCCGGAACGATAGCGGCGAAGAAGATCTTGCCGACCGATACATTCGCATAGGAGCCCATCGAAACCAGCATGATGGACGGCGGGATCAGGATGCCGAGCGAACCGCCCGCACACACCATGCCGCACGCGAGAGACGGCTTATAGCCGCACTTCAGCAGCACCGGTACGGACAGCATGCCCATGGTAACAACGGATGCACCGACGATACCGGTCGTGGCAGCGAACACGGTGGAAACCACGATCACTGCCAGACCGAGACCGCCCTTCAGAGGACCAAGCAGGTAGCGGATAGAGAGGAACAGCCCATCCGCGACCTTGGAATGTGTCAAAAAGTTTGCCATCAGCACGAACATCGGAATGGCGACCATGGAATAGCTTTGCATCTGGTCGTACACCTTGGTCATGGCGATGGTGATACCCGGGCCGCCCCAGGCGAGATAGCCGATAATAACACCGGCGCCGCCGAGGACGAACGCAAGCTCCTGACCGGTCGCAAGACCGATGATCATAGTAAGGAACAATACGCCAAGCAGGATCGCGCTGAGCTGTGTTGCGCCCACGCCGGACTGCGTGACAAGATTGGTCAGCATTTCCATCATGCAGCGTCGCCTCCCTTCGTATCATCCGTGCCGGAAACGGCTTCACCGATGCCGCGCACGCACTTGAGCATCTCGGAAATGCCCTGCAGTGCGAGCAGCGTCATGCCGACAAACAGCGCCAGCTTGACCGGCCATGCCGGCGGCGCCCATACTGAGTAGCCGCGCTCACCCGTGGTATACGAGCGAAGGAAAAATCCGAAGCTCTCGGGCACGAGCACGAATACGAACGGAACAAAGAACACCAGATAGGTAATCAGGTGCAGAATGTTCTGCGCAAGCGGTTTAAGCCGTGCATACAGCACATCAACCGCAACAAAGGCCTTCTTCTGGAAGCCGTAGGCGCAGACCATGATAATGTAGCAGCCGAAGGTCATGCAGATGACGTCCATCGTCCAGATCTGCGGACTGTGGAACAAACGGCGCAGCACGACTTCGGTAACAATGACCGCGAGAATGCCAAGAACGGCGAAGGAAGCAATCCTGCCGATCCAGTCATTGACGAGGTCGATCACATCGCAGATGCGTTTGATCACTTTCATATATTACACCTCATCTTCTGAGGCTCCGTGCTCTCAAAAGAGAGCACGGAACACTCTGTCGGTCACTTTTCGGATTCATCGTAGTTGAAGCCCCAGCCGTAGTCACCGAGCATTGCACGGTAGGTATCGGCATGTTCACGGTAATCCTGCATAGAGCTGTATACCATGTTGAAGTTTTCATTCTTCGCAGCTTCTTCTTCGTAAACCTGACGGCAGGTCTCACGGATGGTATTCCAGTCGTCCTGGTTCATCTTGGTGACGACGCAGCCGTCCTCCTCGAGCATCTTCTTGGTGGAATCGAAATCCATCCACAGGTAGCGGGACAGCTGCTCGGAGGTGCAGATCTCAGCCGCCATCTGGATGGCGTTCTGGTACTCCTCAGGGAGCTGATTCCATGCATCCTTGTTGATCATAACGCCGTTGACGCCGCCGGACTGATACCATGCAGGCGAGCACCAGTACTTGGCAACCTCCTGCAATTTCAGCGAATCATCCGAGCACGGCGTGGAGAACTCGCCGCCGTCGATAACGCCGCGCTGCAGCGACTCATACAGCTCGCTTGCCGCAACGGTGGTGATGTTGATGCCGAGCTTTTCCGCTGCACGGCCGGCCATAACGCCGCCGAGGCGGATCTTCATGCTCTGCATGTCCTTGATAGAAGTGATCGGCTTGGTCGAACGGATACCGGACTCTGCGTGGTTGATCATAATCGGGAAATACGTCATGTTGTACTTGCCGTACATATCCTGATAGCACTTTAGGCCGCCGCCCTGGGTGATCCAGATGTAGTAGTCCATGCCGGTGAAGTTATCCATTGTAGTGGAGAGCAGCTCAAAAGCGGTATCCTTGCCGCTCCAGTAGCCGCCCCAGTCACCGCCGCACTGGATGGTGCCGTTCTGGACGTAATCAAACAGCTGGTTTGCCGCACAAAGCGAGCCCTCCGGATAGTTGGTGATGGTGAAGCGTCCGTCGGTCAGCTGGCTGACCAGCTCGGAGAAGCGCTCGTCACAGGTGAAGTGAATGTTGCCGTCACCCCAGGTGGAACCCATCTTCCAGGTGATGACCGGCAGATCACTGCTGCCGCCTGCAACTGCATTGGCGTTTGCCGCATCCATCATGCCGCTGTCCGCGGCATTGCCGCAGCCGGACAAACCAAGGGTTGCCGCACCGACTGCACCGCAAAGCAGACCTGCCATCAATCTTTTGATTTTCATCTTTTTAGCCTCCTTGTTCGTTTTCCTCTATCGAAAACGCCGTTTTGCGGACGTTTGCGAACAAACTGGTTATGCACAAGGAGGGGTTCTCGCTAATCGCTGTCGGCCAGTGCCTGTACGGCCTGCACGACCTCCTTCTGCGCATCGGAAAGGTGTTCGTAAATCGGCTGCACCGCCGCACGGAACTTTTCGGCCTGCTCCTCATCGAGCAGCGCCATGTAGCAGCCGCTGCGGGATGCGTGCAGCATTGCTCGAACCTCTGCGCTCTGCCAGTGGTCGCGCTGCCACGAAGCCGCCTCAGCGGCGCATCGCTCAATGATGGTCTGCTCCTCCTGTGAGAACGTTTCCCACGTTTCCGAGGACGCGACCAGCACATCCGCGTTGTAGGAATGTCGGTCGTACGTCCAGTACGGTGCAAGCTGATAGTAGCCGCTGTCCACATAGGTAGGCAGCGTGCTCTCGGCGCCGTCAATCCGGTCAGTGCGGAGCGCGAGCGCGATCTCATCCGGCGGCAGCGTCACCGCCTCGGCGCCCCACATCGGAATGACCTGCTTCATCTGCGAGGAATCCTCGGTGCCGAGCCGCAGGTCCTTCATGTCATCGAGTGAGGTGATCGCCTTTCCTGTCGTGAAAAAGCACCGGTAACCGGCATAAAAATAGCTTAAACCGGTAAGGCCCTTGTCCTCGAGCGAGGCCATTACCTGCTGACCGACTGCGCCGTCCAGCACCCGGAACAGGTGCTTGTCCGAGGTGTACTCGTACGGCAGCTGCAGCGCCGCAAGCTGCGGTGCATACGCTGCGGCAGACGAGATTGGCGTGCGTACAAAATCAATGCCGCCGTACACGCACTGCTCAAGTGCGGATGCATCGGTGCCAAGCTCGTTATCAAAGCTCGGCAGAATTTGTATCGCGCCGTCCGTTTCCCTGCGCACCTGATCACAGAAGCGCTGACACGCCTGATTGGCGAGGTAGTTTTCGCTCTGCCCGCTGGCAAGGCGGTAATAGCGGATATGCGGCTCGTCCGTGCCGCCGGTACATGCACAGAGCATGAGCAGCAGCCATCCAGCGATCACACACCGAAAGCGTTTATTCATCTTTCCATCTCCTATTATATAGGGTGACCAGTTTCGGCAACATCGTAAATACTTGCGGTAGACAGGTAAAATCACAGCGTACTGAAAATTTTCACATTCTATTTTATGACATTTGCATAAACATTTTGGAAGATATAGTAAATTTTCCGTATAAATTCCGTAAATTCTGCCGCGCGGCTCGTTCAGTTTGCGTTATGATTGCGGTACTCGGTAGGCGTTACGCCCAAATGCCGCTTGAACACCTTCGTGAAGTAGTTTGCATCCGTATAGCCGACCCGAACAGCGATTTCCCGTACCGGAATATCAGTCTGCTGCAGCAGCTCAACCGCACGGTCGATACGGTAGGCGGTCAAGTATTCAAGGAAGGTCTGGTTATACGAGGTGCGAAAAAAGCGTGAGAAGTAGAACGAACTCATGCCCATCGCCTCTGCCGCCTGATCAAGCGACACATCCTGCATGTAATGATGCTCCAGCCACACGGAAAACTGGGTGCAGAACGTATTTCCCGGCTTGTCCCCGCATACCGCCGGACGGCTTTCCGGCAGCAGATTCAGCTTGCGCAGGCAGGCGGTAATCTGTGCGCTGTCAAACGGCTTGACCAGATAATCCGTTCCGCCGGCCCGCATGGCGCCTACGGCGTAATCGAAGCGGTCGAAGGCAGTCAGGAATACAATGTGGGTTTCCGGCATGGCTTTGTGGATGATGGCTGCCGCATCAAGGCCGTTCATCACCGGCATTTCAATATCCATCAGCACCAGCTGCGGCTGAATTTGACGGGCGCGTTCAACCGCCTCCCGTCCGTTCGCAACTCCCTCGATGAGTGCATCCGCGCCAAGCAAATCGCGCATCTGTCCGCTCAGATTCTGCAGACTCAGCGGTTCGTCCTCCGCGATCAGTACCTTTAACATATATGCTCTTCCCCTTTCATGGGCAGTATGATGCGGGCTGTCGTGCCCAATCCGGGACAGCTGACAATGCGGAAGCTGCCGCCGGACAGCGCAATGCGTCCCGCGATATTCTGCAGGCCGATGGACCGGTGTCCCTCGGCGGTGTTCTGTTTCATTTTGCTGCGCGAGAAGCCGCCGCCGTTGTCCGTAATCTGGATGCGGCAGCCATTCGGTGTGCTCTCAGTGACAATGCGGATGCGGCCGCCCGCACTGCGGCTGCGCATGCCGTGTACGATAGAGTTTTCCACAATCGGCTGCAGTGTGAATTTCGGCAGTTCACAGGCCGCACAGCGGCTGTCGCAGTCCATCTCGAACGAAATGCGTTCACCGAACCGCAGCTCCTGCAGGGAAATGTAGTCGCGCAGCAACGCAAGCTCGCGGTCGAGTGTTACCACGCTGTCGTCATGGTCAAGCGTGTAGCGGAAGAAGTTCGCCAGCCGCACCACCATGTCGCCGGTGACGGTCGCCTGCTCGATTCCGGCCATGTTGGCCAAGCTCTGCAGCGTGTTGAACAGAAAATGCGGGTTGATCTGGCTCTGCAGCTGCGCAAAGCGACTCTGCTCGATCAGCTGCCGCAGGCGTGCTGCCTCGCTCTCCTGCTGACGCAGGGATTTTTCCAGCTGTGCTTCGCTTTCCAGTGCGTGAATCGTCCGCGCAATCTGGTGCTTGAGGTGGTTGAACGAGTCGGCGAGCATACCGATTTCGTCCGAGCGTGCAAAGTTAAAGTCCTCAATGTCGTATTCGCCATCCGCGACGCGGTGTGCACCGCGGCTCATCTGCTGTACCGGCAGCAGCAGGCTGCGTGCGTAGTACAGCATCGCGCCTGCAAACAGCACGCTGCCGATCGCGGCTACGATGGTAAATACCATGTTCTGCGCGGTACCCCGCTGACCGAGGACCAGATAACCCTCGCGTCCCTCCATCAGAAAGGCCGCCGTCAGCTGGTCGGTGTATTGCGTCAGATAGCTGCCCTGTGTACGCAGAGCTTCGTAGTTCACCGCGTCAAATGTGCCGCCATGCAGCTGCGCGATGAACGTCTCCTGACGGACTCGATAGCTTTTCATCGTGCGGTCGATGACCTGCTTGAGCACCTCGCTCTGCGTGTTGCCGTCGGTCTCTGCGCTGCGCAGCCGCTCCCACGCACAGGCGGTGTCCTGCACGGCGTCCGCATATTTGTCGATCGTATCGGACCCGGGCGCCGCAAACGTCAGCTCGCTCAGAAGCGCATTTTCCTGCTCCATGGCGTTCATGTAGTCCGTGCAGCGTGCATATTCGGACAGGATATCATTGCTTTTCTCGCGGTAATCGTAAAAATCGTTCATTAACAGTCCCACCACCAGCAGAATGGGAATGACGAATGCGCAGCTCAGCACGATCGCCTTGTTCACAATGGACAGATGCACCCACCATTGACGTACTCTGTGCACAGACCCACCTCCTTTGTCAGATTTTATCATAAGCCAATTAATAAGCAATGTAAACCTTTTCTGGGCAAAAAAAGGTAAAAAAATCCGCCGTACCGGCAGTGTGCAAAGAAAAACGCAGGAAGGCATCCCTAACGGACGCTTCCTGCGTTTCCTATTCAATCTGATCCGGCAGCTTCCTTGTCGAATAACGCGATGAAAATGAAAGCGTTACGGCGACAGCTTCTCCCGGAGCATCGTGAGCAGCTGCTGCATATCGAACGGCTTGGAAAGATGGCCGTTCATACCGGCCTTCTCTGCGTTCTGTCTGTCCTCGTCAAAGGCGTTCGCCGTCATGGCGACAATGGGCAGACCCGCCTTTTCGGCATCCGGAAGAGCGCGGATGGCACGCGCAGCCGCATAACCGTCCATGACCGGCATCTGAATATCCATCAGCACCAGATCATAATACCCGGGCGCGCTCTCGCGCACCTTGTCTACCGCGACCTTTCCGTTTTCCGCCGTGTCCACCTCGAACCCGCCTTCCTCGAGCATCGTCACCGCGATTTCGCGGTTGAGGGCGTTATCCTCGACGACCAGCAGCCGTTTTCCGGCGAAATCCGCCTTTTTCTCCGTCTGCTCCGCAGGCTCTGCCGAAAGAAACGGCTCAGCCAGTACGCGGCGCAGCTCGGACATGAACAGTGGCTTGGCGCAGAACGCAGTCACGCCTGCGGCTTTTGCCTCAACCTCGATATCCGTCCAGTCGTAGGCGGTCAGGATGATGATTGGGGTGTTGCTGCCGATCAGCTTGCGGATGCGGCGCACGACCTCAAGGCCGTTCAGATCGGGTATCATCCAGTCGATGATGAAGACATAGAAGCCGTCGCCCTGCTCGATCGCGTCCTGCGTACGGACGACAGCCTCATGTCCCGAGGTCGTCCAGTCCGACCGCATGCCGATCATTCGCAGCATTTTGCTGACGTTCAGACAGGTGTCGGTGTCATCATCTGCCACAAGCGCGCGCAGACCCTCAAGCTGGGGGATACGCTGCGGCACGGTCTGCTCTCCGCTGATAGGAAAGCGCAGGGAAACTGTAAATTCCGAACCCTTCCCCGGCTCGCTCTCGACCGAAATATTGCCGCCCATCATATCGACCAGATTTTTCGTGATCGCCATACCGAGGCCGGTTCCCTGAATTTTGCTCACGGTTGAGGTCTCCTCGCGCGCAAACTGCTCGAAGATATGCTCCTGAAACGCCGAGCTCATGCCGATGCCGGTGTCACGGATATGGAATTCATAGTCCGCACTGCCATGCGGCGCGGTCTGCTTCTGAACGATGCGCAGGGTGATCATGCCGCCTACCGGGGTGAACTTAATGGCATTGGACAGGATGTTGAGCATAATCTGGTTGAGACGCATAGGGTCGGCAACAACATCCTCATCCTCCACATCGACCATGTCGATGAAAAGCGAGATGCGCTTGGCTGTGATGCTCGACTGGATGATATCGCGCAGGTCGTGCACAAGCTCGGGCAGCTGCACCGGACGCAGCTCGAGAGAAACCTTGCCGCTCTCGATGCGGCTCATATCGAGCACATCGTTGATGAGCGAGAGCAGATGCTGGCTCGCCGTCGCGGTCTTTTTCAGGTAGTCGAGCACCTGCTCGCGGTTGTCGATATGGGTGGCCGCAAGCGAGGTGAAGCCGATGATCGCGTTCATCGGCGTGCGGATGTCGTGCGACATATTGAACAGAAATTCGCGCTTGGCGCGGTTTGCCGCCGTTTCCTGACGGATGGCGCGTTCAAGCTCGGCGTTTTTCTGCTCAAGCGAGGTCTGATATTCCTTTTCGAGCGTTTTCTGCTGCTGGAGAAAGCTCTTTTCCGTGCCTCGGCGCACAAACAGAAGCAGCGTCAGAACGACCGCACAGGCGAGGAACGACACAGCCAAATTGACCGGCGTCTTCGTGTAGAGCAATCTGCCCGGGACATATATATAGTAGTAGAAGTTGCGCCCGTGGCTGTACATGCCGTAATATTGGGTCAGTCCCCTGCGTCCGGCATAGACCAGCCGGTCGGCATGGCCGCTCGAGCGGATGCGGCGGAGCAGATCATTTTCCGTGGTATCCGTACCGATGAGGGACAGATCGTCCGACGCGGTTACGCGGTTGCCGTCCGACAGGAGCACGGTTCCCGTGGTCTCGGCGTCGTAGCCGTCGAGCAGATTCTGCACGGAGAGCACGGATTTCTTTGCGAACGCCGCCCCGGTGTGCCGCCAGCCAAGCACCGCGCCGCGGTCGTCCGAACAGCTGCGCACGGCAACGTCGGCAAACGAGCCGTCGGTCAGCTGCACGCGCCGAACATAGGTGCTCTGCGGATGACCGATCACGGCGAGCACGCGCTCGGCTTCCAAATCGGTTTGCAGGCGGGTATAGCCGATGCCGTCCGTGCTGTACTCGCAGATCAGCCTGCCGTTCGTGTCCAGCACCGAAATGCCGGTCAGCCCCAGCCGCTCCGCATACTGCCGCAGCTCATCCTCGCCGCAGTCAAGCGTCACGCCCTCCAGCTCCTGAACGGCGGTCGTTCCGCGCACGAGCGCCTTGGCCACGGCAGTCTCGTTATACTGCACATAGGAGGAGGACTGCTCCTTTACAAAGTCGATCAGTTCGGTCATGCGCTGCTCGCAGTCCCGCATATCCGCGTGCCGGGACAGCAGGAATACCGCGCTGAGGAACAAAAGCCCCGCTGCGAAGCACAGGCACCAGAACGTCCTTCGTAAGACAATGCGTCGGGAATTATTGTTCAAGCTGCTCCACCTCCAGACTGTGTGCGGGTACCTCGAGATATTTTCCGACCAGCTGTTCCATGCTGCCGTCCTCTCGCATCTGCGCGACAACCTCGGTCAGCTGCGCCGCAAGACCGCGTGTGTCGTGCCTGGAAAATGCCACGCCGATGCCGGTCGTCAGCAGCGGTTCATCCAGAATGCGGAAGTTCGCGCCGTAGTCCTTCATATACTGCCGGATAGCCTCCTCGTGTCCTGCTACTGCGTCCACATAGCCGCAGTCCAGCATGGCATACTGCACCCCGCGGTCAGCGAGGCTGATGACATTTCGGAAGGCCGGGACGTTTTCGCCTCCGCTCAGAAAGATCGCCTCCGGCTTGCCGGTAGCCTGCACCGCGATGGTCTTTCCGGCAAGATCGCTCATTTGCTCGATGCCGCTCTGCGCGCCGACGGCGATGACCTGACGGCTCACCAGATACGGTCCCGCCCACTGATAGTCGTTCTCGCGGCCGTCCATGGAAAAGCAGCCCCATATGCAGTCGATTTCTCCGTTATCGACCAGCTCGGTCTTTTGTTCCCAGTCGATCGTGGTGAATTCCGCGCGGTATCCCATGCGGCGGAATGCCTCCTCCGCAATATCCACGTCCAGACCGGTAATGTCGCCGTTATTATCCATATAAACATAAGGCGGATAGGTGTCGCTGCCGACGGTAATCGTCGGAAGTGTGCTGTCGGATGCCGCCTCCGAGGCGCAGCCGGACAACAGCCCCGCCGTCAGCATGGTCAAAAGCGCCAGAGCGCATTTTACCCGTTTGTGTCTGTTCATACCGATGATGGTGTCCTCTCTCTTGTTCGTTGTCTGTGCCGCAGGTCGGCATAATTTATCTTTTATTATAACATGCTGCCGCGCTCCTGCACAACAGAAATTTCCGCCGTTGGCGCTGACGGAAGTTTTCCTTTATTCCGCATCGCATTGGTAGTATAATATAATTGTGCAACCGGTCAAATTCCGGTAAACAAAGGGAGGGAGAGCGACCCGGCTGCGGTCGAACGACTATGAACCGACAGAAAATTCTGATTGTTGATGACTCGGAGCTCAACCGAGAAATGCTCAAGGCGATTCTCGGCGAGGAATATGACTACGCAGAGGCAGAGGACGGCGCGCAGGCCCTCCTCATGATCCAGCAGGATATGCACATCGACCTGCTGCTGCTGGATATCAATATGCCGAAAATTGACGGCTTCGGCGTGCTCGAGCGCATGAATCAGTTCCGCTGGATCGAGGAGCTGCCAGTCATCATGATCTCCGCCGCCGAGGACCGTGCGGTTATCGAACGCTGTTACAGCCTTGGCATTACCGACTATATCCGCCGTCCGTTCGACTCCTTCATTGTGCAGCGCCGCGTCAAAAACACGCTCACGCTCTACGCCAACCAGAAGCGGCTGATGGACATGGTCTCCGACCAAATCTATCGGAACGAGAAAAACAGCCATGTCATGATCGGCATCCTCAGTCATATTGTCGAGTTCCGCAACAGTGAGAGCGCACAGCATGTGCTTCAGGTGCAGACCGTGACCGAAATGCTGCTGCGCAAGCTGACCGAAAAGACCGATGTATACGGTCTGACCGAGGAAAAGATCCGCCTCATCACCACCGCGTCCGCCCTGCACGACATCGGCAAGATCAGCATCCCCGAGAGCATTCTGAACAAGACGGGCGCACTGACGCCCGAGGAATTCAACATCATCCGCACCCATCCCGCCGTCGGCGCATCCATGCTCGAGGAGTTGACGCAATACCGCGACGAGCCGCTGGTCAAGGTCGCTATCGAGATCTGCCGCTGGCACCACGAGCGCTGGGACGGCGGCGGCTATCCGGATGGTCTGCTCGGTGAACAGATCCCGATCTCGGCGCAGGTGGTCGCACTGGCGGACGTATTTGACGCGCTGACCAGTGACCGCTGCTACAAAAAGGCGTACAGCCACGACACCGCCATCACCATGATCCTCAACGGAGAGTGCGGCGCGTTCAACCCGATGCTGCTCGACTGCCTTCATGAGATCAGCATGCGCCTCCGAAGCGCACTGCCGACGCTCGCCGCCGATCAGGTGCTCCACCGCGACGCAAAGCGCCTGTCTGCCGAGCTGCTGCAAAAGAGCGATGTACCGCTCAGCGACCGCGCCCAGCGCGAGCTGGATTATGTCAAGGAAAAGCTGGATTTCTTTGTCTCCTGCTGCGGCGATGTGCAGTTTGAGTATGACGTTCCCGCCGATATCGTCATAATAGCCGACCAAAGCCGTCCGCGGCAGCAGCAGCGCACGATACTGAACGTGCATGAACCGGACAGTCTCCGACTGCTGCGGCCGGCCGATATTGCGCGGCTAAGAGCCGCCCTCAAGGCCACAACGCCCGAGAACAATGAGCTTTCGCTCAGCCTGCTCCTGCCGGTCGGGCACGAGCAGCACTGGCACAACATCCGGATGCGTACGCTCTGGTCGCCGTTCTCCCCCGGTCACTATGTCGGCGTAATCGGCTGTCTGACCGACACGCAGAAAGTGCAGGACAGCTGTGCGCCCTTCCGCTGCACAGACAAAAGCGCAACGGACGAGCCGTCGATCACCAATGATATACAGCGTCTGAGCGCGTTCTTTGATGTCGTCCGTCTGGTTGACCCGACGAAATACGCCGTGCTCGATCTCGATGCGGACGGCGTTCTGCACCGCACGGGTGAGCGCTGCGCCGCATTCTGGGATACCGACGTGGGCTGCGCCAACTGCATCTCTGCACGGGCGTATGCTGAGCATACTACGCTCAATAAGCTCGAATTTACACGAAATGAGATGTATTTCGTCATCTCCAAGTATATTACGATCAACGGCACGCCCTGCGTGCTCGAGCTGGTCTCGCGGCTCAACGAGGGCCGCTGGATCGACGCAAACGGCTCACGTTTTCTGCTTGACCGCACGCGCGGCGAGGATATGCAGCTGTTCCTCGACCCGCTGACCAACGTCTATTCGCGCCGTTATTTTGAAACCTACCGCACCCACCTTGAGGGCATGGAGGGCGTGGCGCTGATCGACGTGAACAGCTTCAAGCTTATCAACGATCGCTACGGCCACGCCGCAGGCGACGCGGCGCTGCGCGACATTGCGGACGCGGTGCGCTCCTGCATCCGCAAGACCGATATTCTGATCCGTTACGGCGGTGACGAGTTCCTGCTGCTGTTTCCGCGTATGACCGAGGAGGTCTTCCTCGACAAGAAAAAGCAGATTCAGCAGGCCGTGCGCGGCATCCGCATGTCGGAGTTTGCAGATGTTCAGCTTTCGGTCAGCATCGGCGGCATCTGCGGCGTGCATCCGATCACAGAGGCTATCCGCAAGGCGGATTATCTGATGTATCTGGACAAGGCAGAGCAGAAGTCCTGAAAAGCGAAATCCCCTGCCGGGGAGACAGAAAATCTGTCCCCGGCAGGGGATTTTTTTTGCGTTCTTTCCAAGCGGCAGCGCGACGGAGTCTGCGCAAGGAGCCGCGGCAGCGCGACCGGAGCCTGCGCAAGAAGCCGCGTCTTTAATTTTGTGCTGCCTCAGCTTTCTCGACCGAAACGACCGTACCGTCAAACGAATCGACCTCGGATACCGTGCCCGTATAAGTCACAGTGACCGAATCGCCCTCTGCGGCATCGTCCAGACCCTTCGGCGTATTGGAGGGATCGTAGGTAAATTCATAGGCGGCACCCTCAGCATCCGTTACAACGAACATGCCGTTCTTCTTCTCATCGAGCGAGCCGGTGAGCGTATTTTCCTGCTGCTGTTCGCTGCTCGAGGACGAGGCCGCCGCAGACGATGCTGTACCGGTATCCGTATTTTCGGCGGGCTTGCTGCCGCAGGCCGAAAGCGATGCAGCCAGCAGAGCCGTGCATGCAAATACCATCAGTGTTTTTTTCATGTAAAAAGCCTTCTTTCTAAGAGAGCAGTATCTGCTCTCTTTCTCTCTATTAGACGAAGCACGTCTAAAAAGGTTCCAGCTTCTAAAAAATTTTTTTCACGGATTTTTGAGGCGGTCCGCCGCACCCGGTCACATCTGTTCGACGTCTTCCTCGGTCAGCAGCCGCAGCAGGTCTCCCGGCGGCAGAGGACGAGAGAAATAATAGCCCTGAATCATATCCACGTTCCAGCTCCGCAGCAGCTCCATCTCCTCCTGCGTCTCTACGCCCTCCGCAATGATGCGGTAGCCGAGACGGCAGAAGGCGGATACGATGCTCTGGTAGAAGATCGCGGCGTTTTTGTCCGTGCAGATGTGGAACAGCAGCGAACGGTCGAGCTTGATGACCGAGAACGGCAGCTGCATGACCGTGTTCAGGTTGGCGTAACCCGAGCCGAAATCGTCCAGGCACAGGCCGATGCCGGCCGCCTGAAAGCTCTCCGCCACCCGGGTCAGGCTCGCGGAATACTCGGTCGCAACCGTCTCGGTAATCTCAAACTGGAAGCAGGAGTACGGCAGGCCGTATTCGTCCAGAATGCGGATCAGGTGGCTTCCGCCATCGCTGTGAATGAGATCGAGCGGCGAAAGATTGATCTTGACGTTCGCAATGCTCGCGCGGAGCGCCGGGTTTTCGCGTAGAAAACGGCAGACGCGCCGCAGCTGAAGCTCGGTGATCTGACTGATAAGGTGATTCTTCTCCGCAAGGCGGATAAAAATATCCGGCGAAATCCAGCCGAGTGTGGGATGCCGCAGGCGGCTGAGCGCCTCAAGGGTGACAAAGCGCTGCTGATGCAGCGAATAGACCGGCTGATAATAGACCTCGAACAGATCCTCGTCGATCGCGCGGTGCAGGAACTGCTCGACCTGCTTGTTGTAGTAAAAGCTGTCCCTGTTCTTGCGGTCGTTCTGGATGACCTCAGTCCCGCCGCTGCGTGCTGCGAGAGATTCGAGATATTCCGCATAATCCAGCACAAGGCCGCCCGTTCCCAGCTTTTCCGCGCCCACCACGCCGCACAGGATGACCGGCGAGGGAGCGGCCTGCTCGTCATCCGGCTGCGTGCGGAACACCTGCCGCAGACTCGTCAGGCAGGCTTCGTACTCGCGCAGCGAGAACGTCAGCAGTAGAAACCGCTTGCCTGTCACGCGGAACACGTTCCTGCCCGCGATCTCCTGCATGTGCTCTGCCGCGCGGCGCAGAAATTCGTCGCCGCTCTGCACGCCGGAGACTTTGTTCATGTGGTCAAGCTGGTAGGCGTAGACCGTGATAATGTGAAAGGCCTTGTGCGCGTCGGTCAACTCGTTCATGCGGCGCAGCAGATACTGCTTGTCATTCAGTCCGGTCAGGCTGTCCATGCACGCGCAGGGATTGTTGATGGTCAGATACATTGCGAGGATGCTGAGCGAAAGGCCGAAGCCGGTCGTCAGCACCGCGGGATTGACGGCCTGCGCGGCGATGCCGAAGGCGGCGAGCAAAAAGACCGTAAGCAGCGCCGTCAGATTGCGGCGGCTGACCGCATCCCGGTGCACCGCGACAAAAATCGCTACCGCCGCGATGTGCAGCAGGGCGCTGATGTACAGCAGCAGATACCACGGACCGTAGCAGTAGCCGGTGCTGTCGAAATAGAACAGCTTTTCGGTGAAGGGGTTGGTCAGAATGATAAAGATCAGAGCGATAGTCGGAATGCCCATGCGCAGTACGGTTCCGGTGGAGATCACGCGGCTCGAGCACAGTGTACAGACATAGTACAGCAGCATGAGCGGCAGAATCGCTTGAAACAGATAGAACACGGTGTTCGAGACCATGCGGCCGATGCCGAAACTGTACGGAGCGTACAGAATGAAGCATGTACTCACCAGCTCGGTGAAAACGTCCAGACTGACGACGGTCAGCAGACGGCGGAACATGAGGCTGTTCCGGTCATCCATCTGCCGCTGATGAGAATACTGCCACAGAACAACCAGCAGCACCGCCATCCCGGCGATCAGATAATGTAGATTGGTTGTCATTCCGTGTCCCCTCCCAGTCTGGTTTCATTTCTCTTCAAATAGGCGTCCGCCTCCGCCTTCCATGCGCTGATACTGCGTGATTTTCCGTCCTCGTCGCACAGGCGGCTGAAGCCGTAGGTCATCGTGATGCGGGCGCGCGGCACACAGGTGCGGTTGTACCGCGCAACGATCGCGCTGAACTGCCGGTGCAGCTGCCCCGAATTTGCACTTGGCTCGGGGCGGATAAGGGCGAACTCGTTTCCGCCGGTGCGGAAGCACGATACGCTTTCGCCTCCGTCCTCGCACGCGCGGCAAAAGTCTGCAACGCATCGCGCGGCGGCGATGACCGCCTCATCTCCTGCCTGAAGGCCGAAGCAGTCATTGCGCTCGTTCAGGCCCTCCAGCCGGATATAGGTCAGCACCGCGTCGCGGCATCCGACCTCGCCGGTGCGGATGCGCTCCATGTATTCCTCGAATGCACGGCGATTCGGCAGACCGGTCATACGGTCCTCGCGCTGCATCTGATGGCTGATACGGTGCTCCATGTGAAAGCACATATCCTCGGTCGCCTGTCCGATCAGTTCACGGAAGATCAGGATGATGAACAGCAGCACGCCAAACTGGAATATCGCATCGTACCAGTAGATGTGCAGCAGGCCGTACAGGACGAGCGCGGCCACGCCGAACACACCCAGTGCGGCAAACGCCGCAATATGCAGCCGAAGCTGCTGCGAGGGCTGCTCGCGGTACGACCGGAGCAGCACGATCAGCATCGCTGCAACACCTGCCGCCAGAATCAGGTGCGTCAGCGGCAGCATATCAATAAACCGGATGCCGAAAAGCCGGTACGCCGCGCCCTGTGCGAGCACGTTGGCGCAGAACAGCGCAATGCATATATCGGGAACAAGCTGCTGTCTGCCGCTTACCGTGTTGCGGACAAAATGCACCATCGGGATAGACATCAGCATAAAGGCGTAAAAGGAAACGACGCTTCCGGCGGCAGTGTCCCGTCCATAAATCTGATACAGAGCGGAATCGGTCAGGCACCACAGGCTGCACAGCAGCAGAAAGACCGCCACATCGAGGAAGCGGCGCTCGTGGATGCCGCGACTGCTCATGTAGCAGAAGATCAGCAGCGCCAGCACGGCAAGGATGACCATGGCGAGCATCATGACCAGGGAAAACAGCGAGGTCTGGATATGGTGACCGGTGATGCTCCGCACCGAGCCGAGCAGAGGCGCGTCAAACCTGCCGGTCCGGTCGGAAAGCTGCGTAAAGGTCAGGCTGAGTGTCTGTCCGCCGATGTTGTCCGGAAGCTCCGCATCCGCCCACAGGCGACCCTTCATCTGCGTGTTTTTCGGAAAAGCGTTGTCCTCGTAGCGATAGAGCAGCGTTTCGCCTGCACGGATCTCGATGCCGTATTCCACGCCGCGCGCGGACAGCAGCTTTCCGGCATCGCTGTCGGTCAGCGTGTCGTTATATAAGGTAAGCGTCTGTTCCGGCGCGGCCGGAAGCGTGACCGGGAGCGCAACCTCGTGCCGCACGCCGTCCGTCAGCTGATACCAGCCGGTATCAAGGGTGGAAAGCTCCCTGTCCGGCTCGTGCTGATGCAGTCCGGCAATGAGGAACGCCAGCATTGCCACGGTCAGCAGCAGGGCGGCTGTCTCTGCGGTGCACCGCAGGGTTTTGTGTTTCATGACTGTTCCTCCGTCCGGTCGTCTTCGTGATGGTGCTGCTTTTCCGCGTACATGCGACTGTCCGCCGTGATGCGCACCTGCGAAGCGTCACCGTCCTCCGGATAGCAGGCGCAGCCGCATCTGACGCCGACAGAAAGCAGTTTTCCTTCGATAACGATGGGCGCAGAGAGCATAGTCTGGATGCGCTCGGCCATGCGGCTGCGCTGCTCCTCGTCCATATCGGCGCTGACGATAAGCGCGAACTCATCGCCGCCGATGCGGAAGGCGTAGTCCCGGCTGCGGATGCAGCGCAGCAGCCGCGCGCTGATCTCCTTGAGCAGCCGGTCTCCCATGGCGTGACCGTAGGTGTCGTTTATCGGCTTAAAACGGTCGAGATCGAGGTAATACAGCACAAACGGCAGCTTTTTCGCCTCACAGATGTTCAGGACCCGGCTGAAATAGCGCTCGTTGAACAGGCCGGTCAGGCTGTCCGTGTTTGCCATGTTTTCCAGCTCGACCTTCTGCCCGATATCCTGCACAACCTGCATGATCACGGAGACCGTGCCGTCCGCGTGCCACTCGACCGGGAGGACGGTCATCACCATATAGGCGTTCTCCGTCCGGCTGCAATACTCGATTTTGAGATTGTCATCCGGTTTGCGGAGCACGCTGCGCAGATAGTCCGGCGTAAGCAGCCGCGAGAGCTTGGCGTTTTCCGTATCGGTCAGCGCGGCATAGCGTTTAGAGATAATTTCGACCATTTCCGAATACTGCCCGGAGGTCGGATAGATCGGCTGATCGAACCGCAGCTCATGATAGCGGTAGCGTCCGGTATCCAGATTGACGACCGCATAGCGATCGACGATGCGGCTCATGCTTTGCAGGAAACGGTCGCTTTTCATCTTTTCGCGCTCGAGGTTCAGCCGCTCCATTTCCTCGTTCTTAAGGCGCAGCCGGCTCTCCATCCCCAGCGCCAGCACCACGATGATGACGGTGAAAAAACAGAGTGCGCCGAGCAGGATGAGCGAGGAATTCTGCACGTCATACAGTGCACCGTCCACCTCATCCGCCTGGATGATGCCAACGAGTGACCAGTCCGGAAACGCGGTCGGCATCGCGACCAGATAGTTTCTCGTCCCATCGCAGGTGAACTGCGCGCTTCCGCTCTTGCCAAGCTGAATGCAGTCCTTGATATCGTCCATGCTGCCATATTTCCAGTCAGCGTGGTTGGACAGGTCGTACAGGTTGGTCATTCCCGCGCACAGCTCGGTCTGCGGCTCAAGCTTCAGCACGATGTCGCCGTTCGAGCGCACCACATAGCAGTCGCTCTGTCCGCCGTACATGCTGCCGTCAACCAGATCATCGACCATATCCGTGTCATAGCTGACCGCGATACCGGTGTAGGTCACGCCGTCCAGCGTCAGATTGCGGCTCATCGGCATCGCAAACGCGATCTTGGGCACGCCGTAGGTTGCCGTATAGGTGGAGACGATTGGCTCGCCCTTGCTGTACATCTCCTGAAAAACGCCGTCGATGCTGTCGGCGCTGCCCTTTCGCCCATCTGCTGTTAGATACTGCGTGCTCTCGTTGAACAGATAGAAGTCGCTGTAATGCCACGACAGCTTGTTGCTCTGCGCATCCGACCAGATGCTGTCAACATCCGCATCCTCCTTCTCATTCTTCATCAGACTGTCCCACTGGCTCAGCACGGTCCAGTTTCGCTGCACGAACAGCGTGAAGGTCTTAGAGATTTGCGCATAGCTTTCGAGCAGATGATTCGAGCTTTCCTGATAAATCTGCATTCCGATGTAGTTGCTGTAAACGCTAATGCCTGCCGCGAACACTATGGTGAGAAGTGCGGTCAGCAGAGCAATTCTTGATCGCTTTTTCATGTTCTGCCCCTCCTTCGGTAAAATGTATTCATTCCTTTTCCCATGCCATAATTATACTATTTCCCGACCCAAAAAGAAAGCGAAGATTGCGGCGCAGCGGCATTTATTTTCCTCTGCATATCCGAAAAACCCGAAGTACCGTCAGCCGTTTTCGGCCGGTACTCCGGGTTTTGATATATCCGCATGGCGCGGTCAGTGCATAATGCCCTTCAGCGCGTCGATCAGCTCCTCAACCACGATCGGCTTGGACAAAAAGCCGTTCATGCCGCAGTCGAACGCCTGCTTTCGCTCCTCCTCAAACACGTTGGCCGTCATGGCAACGATCGGGACTGCGGCGCGCGCCGAGTCCTTCAGCGCACGAATGCGCTGGGTGGCGGTGTAGCCGTCCATGACCGGCATCTGCACATCCATCAGCACCAGATCATAGCGGCCCGGGTCCGCGGTGCGGACCTCTTCCACCGCGACCGCGCCGTTCTCGGCGATATCGACCAGAAAACCGTACTCGTGCAGGATTGTCATTGCGATCTCACGGTTCAGCTCGTTATCCTCAACCAACAGGATATGCCGTCCGCGGAAGTCGGCGTTTTTCCCGGGCAGGATGTCCTGCTCCTCCGCCGTCTGCATGTGCCCGATGGCTGTCAGCAGGGTGTCGCGCAGGTCGGACAAGAACATCGGCTTGGAGCAGAAGGCCGTCACGCCTGCCGCCTTCGCCTCCGCTTCGATGTCCGACCAGTCGTAGGCGGTCAGGATGATGATGGGGGTGTCATCATTCAGGCTGCGAATCTGGCGCGTGACCTCGATGCCGTTCATGTCCGGCAGCCGCCAGTCGATGATATAGGCGCGGCAGGGGTCACCCAACTCGATGGACTGCCGCGCACGCAGCACGGCCTCCCGGCCGGAGAGCGTCCACTCCGCACGCATTCCCACACGGGTCAGCAGCTTTGCCACGCTGTCGCAGGTGTTGAAATCGTCGTCCACCACCAGCGCCTTGAGGCCGGCAAGCTCCGCAATCTTTTCCTCGCGGCGGCTGCCGGTCTGCACGCGCAGCGGCAGGCAGATGATAAACTCGGTACCTCGGTTCTTCTCGGTCTGCACCTTGATCGTGCCGCCCATCATCTCGACGATATTCCGGGTGATGGCCATGCCGAGGCCGGTTCCCTGTATCCGGCTGACCGTGGAGGTACGCTCGCGTTCAAACGGCTCAAAGATCTTCTGCGCGAACTCCGGACTCATGCCGATGCCGTTGTCGCGGACGCGGAACTCGTACTGTGCACAGTCGCGCACAGTTCCGGCAAACTGCCGGACGCGCACGGAAACCGTGCCGCCCGCCGGCGTGAACTTGATGGCGTTGGACAGCAGGTTGAGCAGGATCTGCCCCATGCGCGTCCGGTCACAGTAAACGTCCTCGTCGGCAACGTCAAGCACATCCATATAAAGCTCGAGCTGCTTGGCGTATATCTGTCCGCTGACGATGGTCTTGATATCGTGCAGCATCTCGGCGAGGTTGACCTCGGTTTCCTCCAGATGAAGCTTGCCGCTCTCGATGCGGCTCATGTCCAGAATATCGTTGATGAGCGCGAGCAGGTGGCGGCTCGAGGAGAGGGTTTTGGTCAGATAGTCCTTCACCCGTTCCTGATTGTCGATATTGCTGACCGCAAGGGTGGTAAAGCCGATGATCGCATTCATCGGTGTGCGAATATCGTGCGACATATTGGACAGGAAGGTGCTCTTGGCGCGGCTGGCGGCTTCGGCGGCCGCGACCGCCTCGGAAAGCGCCTGATTGATCTTCCGGTCAGCCGTGCGGTCGGACATCACGAGGATGTACTTGGTCCGGCCTGCGACCTCGCTGCCCATGGCGACGATGTGGAACCAGCGGCGCTCACCGGTCTGCTGATGGGCATAATCGGCATCCCATTCGCTCTGCTCGCCGCACTGAATCCCCGCGAGGAAGTTCTTATCGTGGTCGGGAGAGTCCTTCGGGTGCAGCGCCCGCAGTGCACGGATGTCCTGCTGCACCTGCTCGAGCGGCACGCCCAGCAGCCGCTCGATGTTCGGGCTGACATAGTCCGTGCGGGAGGTTTCGGCATCCAGCATGAAGAAAACATCGTCCACGTTGCGTGAGAGCCGGGTGAACAGCTCATCCTTGTACAGGATCTCAGTATCTCTCCGACGCAGTGCATCGCGGCTTCTGTGCACGATGAGCGCGATAAGCAGCACCATAAGCAGGCACGCAATAGCGGTCACGATCTCGACCGTCCGGTGCCACAGCGTATCCATGCTGGCGTTAACAACGCTGACCGGGACAAGGCTGAGCATGATCCAGTCCTGGATGCCTGTGTTCTCGTAGACCAGATAGTACCGGGTTCCATGCAGCGTCAGCATCTTGCTTCCGTCCCTGCCCTGCGCGAAATCGTCACTCAGCGCGTCGAACGCTTTATCGGACAGATTGGAGCTGCTGCGCAGCTCCGCGAGGAAATTATAGACCGATTCCTCGCTGCCGTTCTCACCGTCAGCCTCGCTGTCGAGCACAACGCGCCCGTCCGGGTAGACAACATAGTTGTGGCTCGTGCCCTCGAATGCGGAGTTGTCAATCGCGTTCAGCACCGTACCATTATAGTAGGCGATGGCGATCGCATCATAGGCGAAGCCGCGGTAGGTGCCGCTCATCTCCGGGCAGGCAAACACGAGCATCTGCGGCTTTCCGGGCAGCACCGCATTCACAACGACGTCCTCTCCGGCGAAAAGCTGCGTGTCCAGATCGGTCTGCGAGCCAAGGCTGCTCTTTTCGCCGTCCTGCGTCATGCAGCTACCGTCCGAGGCGAGGAAGTAGAGGGCGGCGCAGCCGGTCTCCTTCTGCATCTCGTTCAGACTGGAGCGGATCTGTTCTTCGCTCGAGGCGTTTTTCAGAAAATCGTTCCACAGATGCAGCAGCATCTGGTTTCGGCTGACCAGATGGTTCAGCATATTGTCGGATTTACGCAGGATCTCCGACAGATGCGAGGTGCTCTCCCGATAGACCGTCTGCGACATAAACAAGAAATACCGATAGCAGATGCCGCCGAGCAGCACCGCCAGAGCCAACAGTGCGGCGGCAGGGCGGCGCCATTTTTTCAGGAAGCGGTATTTTATTTTGCTTCCGCGTGTTTTATCTGCCATTTCCGTTTACCTCAATGTAATATAGTTTTCCGGCTCCGCCAGTACGGCATTCCCCTCGGAGACATACGCGCTCCAGGTGTCCCGAACTCTCGTGTCGCCGCCCTCGAAGGCACGGCTCTCGTCCGCAAACAGCGGCGCCATGCTGCCCGCTGTCGCCAGACAGGTTACGGTTACGGTCTCGTCCTCGCGGAGCGGTTTGCCGTCCCGCGTGATCCCGGTCAGCGTAAAGCCGCCGTTTTCCTCCTTGACCTCGATGGCGATGCCGCTGACCACCGGCAGAGAGCCGCGGTTGAACGGCGTAAAGCCGCCCTCGCAGCCCTCGACAAAGGCGCGGACGGTCTCGGTCAGCTCCGCGCCGGTCATCGTGCGCTGATACGCGCGCAGATCGTTCGGCATGATCATAGAGGCAGCCATTTTCTCGGTGTAGTCTGCCGCCAGCACGCTGCCGGTAAAGCTGTTCGCCGCAGCAATGAGCACATCGGTGTCATACACGCCGCGCAGCGTGTTCGCCATTACGGAGAAGGAGGCATTGCCGCTGTCCGCATGGAAAACGTTCGAATAGCCCTTGTCCGAGGTCAGCACAGCCGCATCCGCGGCGGGCTCATCCGCAAGCAGCTGCGCGTTGAACGCCTGATACGCCTGCTCTGCTGTGTATTCGCCCGCGATCATGCGCGAGACCACATCCTTGGAGACCGAGAAGAAATCGTTGGAGGCGATGCGGATGTACATATGGTTCTGCTCGACCACCGGGCGCACGTCCTCCAGATAATCGGTCAGACGGAGGCTGACGTTCTGGCTGTAGCTCAGAATGTCCTGTCCGTCATAGACGATGCGGTTCTGTGCTTCTTCGGAGAGCATGACACGGAGCACCTGCATCGCCTTGTCGCGGCGTGCGCTGTCCTGCTCGAGATTGCGGCTCAGCGCAACCTGAAAATACGGGGTGGTCATCAGCCACTGCTGCCCGTCCTGCCCAAAGAACGGCAGGAAGGTCGTATCAATGCCCTCATCCTGCAGGATTTTAACATTAGCAGAGCTGCCGAAGAACATGGCAAGCTCGCCGCTGCGCATCCGGTCCATGATGTCATCGTAGGTCAGCGTCAGGTCAGCGGCGTTCAGGCCGGTGTCGCGGATGAACTGCTCGAGGTTCTTGAATGCGGTCGGCCAAACGGTGTCATCCAGACCGACTTTCTCGGTGCTGGCCGGGTCGCTGTAGGCGGTGCGCCATTTGCGGCCTTCCGCCGAGGAAAGCTCGGAGACAGAAAGTCCCTGAAGCGTTTCCATGCAGGTGTAATCGAAGAAATAGTCCGCATCAAAGCCGCGGATGCCGCGCTTTTCAAACGCTTGACAGGCGGAAACAAAGCTGTCGTAATCGGTGGGCAGCGGAATGCCGTATTTCTCGAACAGACTGCGGTTGACCACAAAGCCGTGCGCGTCCGCGCAGACCGGCAGCCAGTTTACGCTGCCGTCCTCGTTTTTGAAGCTGTTGAGGTAGGTGTTGTAGACCGCGCCCGCCTCGTTGGTCGTGGCGAGGTTCATCAGACTGTCCTTCAGCGGCGCGGCGTCATGCAGCGAGAAGCGGCAGCAGGTAATGATGTCCGGCAGGCCGCCGTTCTCGTTCAGAAATTTGTAAAAATCCAGATCGTTATTGCCGACAATGAACTCAATATTCACATCCGGCAGCTGCGACTGGATATAGGGGGCATATTTTTCGTACAGCGTGGTGTTCCACAGATAGACCTGAATGGTTTCCGCGTCCTCCTGCGCTTCGCTCTTTTGTGCGCCGCAGCCGGTCAGCAGACATGCCGCTGTTACCAGTACCGCGAGCAGGAAGGACAGACCGCGCTTCCGCTTTCTCGTTTTCATCAACCAATTCTCCTTACCCGTGACAGCCGCCTCTCCCCGACAGACTGCCCTTCTTTTTCCTCATTTCTCGCCGCAAAACGGCATTATATAAGAATAGCATAGCACTTCGCGGACGGTATTTCAAGGAATTTCACCTTTTTTCTGCCAAAACAGGCGAAAACACAGACTATACACCGTATCCGGAGCGCTTTTGCGGCGAATATTCCTGTAAAACAAGTTGAAATGGGATACCGGCGTGAAACGCTGTGCAGCTGCAAGGCTGCGAAAAGAACACACCGCCGCGCCTCCGATGGGCAAAAAAAAGACCCGCCGATTTCTCGACGGGTCGATTGCCCAAATTCAATCTGTACATTTCCAAGGCTTCCTTTGCTGCAAGCCTGTGGTAATTTGTTGTAAGCCATCTGCAGAATCTCGCGTATACACGGTTATTCTGCCTTGTGCACCCGCAATCAGTCCAGCGGCTTCATTGTCGGGAATAAAATTTTGCTCTCTCCATCCTGCCCCATGCCGCTCTGTAAGGGTTCAAAACTCGCACAATACTCGATTCGTGAAACTTTTTTCATTCGTCTTGCGTCCTCTTGTGCCGTCCTTTTCGCCTCAAAAGTTGTAGAAAAATTGTAGAAAGTTGTAGTGCGTCTGTTATGGCATATTACTGGCACAGGAATGGCAGCATTCTGCTATGCTATCCCAGTATGCCGTATCCACCATAATCTCTACATGAAGAACGGCTTGTTTGTTTAATCGCAGACGCATATATATTATATGATAACCTCCAAGCCCATCCAAGTCAACGGTTTTTATTGAAACATTTTATGACTTTTATTTCCCTACCTTTAATAATTAGTAAAGAGGAGACTGCCATGCCTGAATACCAACTTCAAATTAAACAAGTGGTAGATTACCCACGATGCCGGATTTATCGTGAGTTCATCCACAAACTGATCAACGACCGGAGCATCCGCATAAACGGAGGCTCCGGCCTTTTTCATTTTACTGTACTTTGCAGCTATGCAAACTTCCGCACCTCATACCGCCGTATTGACGGGATCAGTTATACAGTCTCGCCCGGCGAATGGGTGTGCACCGTCAAGGAACTGTCTTGCTGGTTCCGCACCCGCTTTCATCGGCAGGCGCTGTCCATGCTGGATACCCTTCAGAAGCAGCACTTGATTTCCTATACACTGCTGGGCCGTGGCAATGTAGTCAAATATAAAATCCTCCACTGGGCCCGCCACAATTCCGCACTGGAGTACAATGCCCCATGCCAAAAGGATACCGGTTTTTTCTTCCTTCCAGTCTCTGTTGCCCTGGAACTGGTCAGCTCTGCCCGCTGCTCTGAAATGGACATCATTCTGGATCTGTGGATATCCGCTGTCTACAACGATACGCAGGTGCAGGGGTCAGAGGTCGGTCCGGTAGCCTACTTTCGCAATGGTACAGGAAACCCGTTAGTCAGTTATACCGAACTCTCCTGCCGCTGGGGGCTGTCACGCGCCACCGTATGCCGGATACTGAAAAAGCTGGACGGTCTTGGGTATATCTCTATCATGTCGTTTCCCGGCCGGCATGGAAGCGTGATCTACCTGCAGAACTACCTGTCCACCATGTTTGAGATTTCCGATGTTTTAATCGACAAGGAGGAAGTTGCCATGACCTTAAACATTCATCTGGAGCTTCCGGAAACTGCTGAAACCGAAGAGAGCCATTCCATCTCTGAGCATGAGGTCATTGTTTCGGATGCACTTTCCAGCGTTTCAAAATCGCACATTGAAACGATACTCCGCAAGATGGCTGACATCCTATCTACGCAAGGGATTTCCTGCTTTTCCTGTCCGCTCTCCCGCTATAAGTTATATCCCTTATCGGACGACTGCTGGGAAGAGTTGATTCCGCGTGCGCGAGGGAAATCTACGGCCCACTTTGGTCTGACCATCCTCTGCGGCACAAACGCTTCAATCGCCACTTTTGAACTTACACTCACTCCCTTTGAGGAGCACGAAAATAGGAGGAACCTGAAATGAGAAAATTTGTTGAACCTGATGTTGCTGATAATCCCCTGTACCATGATACCTGGAAACTGCTGAAAAAATACCGGGATGTTGTGTGGAGCCTGGAGCTTTCTGTCCAGCATGTCCGCACCAAGTTTGAGATCGAGTATGGCACCTCCATCGAGGATTTTCTGGATTCAGTCTATCTGGCTGGCGCTGATTTGGCCGGAAGTGACATCGAGCACCATGCCAAATGCATTGAACGCAGCCACAAAATGCTCAAGCTGCTGGATTCCGCAATCGAATTGCTGCGTACCAAGCACAAAAACGGTGAGGCATATTACTGGCTGCTGTACTACTCCTTCCTCTCGCCGCAGCAGCTCAAAAATGTTGAGGAAATCATCGAGACCCTACGACCGCATATTCGTGACATCAGTTTCAGAACCTACTACCGCAAACGCCGGGAAGCTATTGAAGCCCTCAGTTCCGTCCTTTGGGGCTATACCTCCAAGGACAGTTTAGACATGCTGGAACAGTTCTTTCCAGAGACAAAATCACCTTCCGGACAATCGGGCAAATAATTGGCACAATTCGGGAACAAAATTGGCATGGTTCTGCTCTTTCAGTGTAAATACCGATGTGTTAAACTGAATATGCTCAAACTTGCACCCAAAACCGAACAGGACAGTAACGGCACCTTTCATCAGGGTGCTTTTTTGCTGCCCAGATGGCCGCCCGGCCATTTGAAAGCCCACATTTGTTTTGACAGGTGTGGGTTTTTCTGTTCCCTATTGAGCATCAAAAAATCATTCAGAATTGGAGGATCGCAAATTGAAGAAAACGAAAACCCCTCAAACTCCGCAGCTTCAGGAGCCGGATACCCAGTCCAAGCGCAGGCTTTCGCTGCCCAAAGTGGCTTACAGCGCCTTCCTGTGTGTGATGATGTCCATGATGTTCTGCCAGCCGGCTTATGCGGCAACAGATGTATGGACCAAGGCCAAAGAGATCATGCAGGATGTATACACCCAAATCCTTGCCATCTCCACTATCGCCGCCATCGTCACTGCTTCGGTAGCCTTGCTGCTCATGAACTTCTCCCGTTCCGGACGGACGGTAGATGAAAGCCGCGCCTGGCTCAAACGAATCTGTATCACCTGGGCTATCCTCAATGGCTTGGGCTTTATCATGGCGTATGTGACACCGCTCTTTAGTGGTGGACAATGGACAGGCTGATTGACCGTCTGACTGCTCGCCGGAAAGGAGGCTTGCATTTATGGGCATTTTAGACGGCATAGTGGAATGGATCGCAGAACAGGTAATGGCCGGTCTTGATCTGGTGACCACATCGGTTTTGGGTGCGCTGGGCTGTGATATGGCTGTATTTCTGCGTTATTTTCCCGCAGCAGAGACTATGTACTCTGTTTTCGTGGCTCTGGCAATCGGGATCATCCTGCTCAACTGGGTCTGGCAGTTATTCAAAAACTTCGGTCTTGGCGCAGGTGTGGAAGCAGAAGACCCGGTAAAGCTGAGTATCCGTTCCGTTATTTTTATCCTGCTGACGCTCTTTTCAGATGAGATCGTCAATATTGTTCTTACCATCGGCGGCACCCCCTACCACTGGATCATGGAGTCCGACCTTCCTGCATTAAGCTTTGCAGACTTCAATTCCGTGATGTTGGTCATCATCGGTGTGTGTGCCAATGGGGCTGTGGCGCTGATTACCTTGATTTTGGTTCTCATCCTGGCCTGGAACTACCTAAAACTTCTGTTCGAGGCAGCCGAACGGTATGTGCTGCTCGGTGTACTGGTCTACACGGCTCCTGTGGCTTTTTCTATGGGCGCCAGCCAGACCACAGCAAACATCTGGAAATCCTGGTGCCGGATGCTTGGTGGTCAAATTTTCCTATTGGTCATGAACGCCTGGTGCCTGCGCCTGTTCACAAGCATGGTGGGGTCCTTCCTTGCGAACCCGCTTTCGTTGTAAGGAGGTCTTATCCTTGAAGAAACTCAAAAAAATTTTGTTTGCGGCCTTTACAGTCGCAATTCTCTCCTGCCTGCTCTGCCAGCCGGCTTTTGCCGCTATCTCCGAAAGCGATGTGCAGGCTCAGGTAGACGCTGTGGGAAAAGAAGCCGTTTCCGGCAATGTGTTTATCTGGTTTCTCTGTGCTATCGGCTTTCTCAAAGTCGGCCAGAAAATCGATTCCTTCCTCTCCAGTCTTGGTGTCAATGTAGGACATACCGGCGGCAGCATGCTGGCTGAGGCTATGATTGCTGCCAGAGGCATCGGCGGCATCAAGAACTTTTCCAGTCACCACTTTGGCGGCGGGAGAAACAGCAGTTCCACCAATGTCAACTCAAACGGTGGTAAAGGCAGCGGCGGCTTTGGAGCAGGGTTTGCCAGCGGCGGTCTTGCTGGAGTGGTGAGCCGAAAAGTCACAAACAGCGCCATCAAAACAGCCACCACAACTCCCGGCTCCAAGCCTTCCGGTCTTGGCAGTCTTTTAGGCGATGCTGCAGCCGGAGGGATCGGCGGCCATATGTACGCTTCTTCCGTCAGTAAGGGCGGCAATTTTGCCAACAATGTAATCGGCAGCGTAGCCACGGGCAGTATCAGCCAGATGGGTTCCATTTCCGGTGAAAAAGCCGCCGAAGCCCTGCACTCTTACATGGGATATGCGGCACTGGAATCCGGAGCTGAAAATATTCCAACCTTCCAAAATGTCGAAATCGGCGGCGGCCGCATCACCGGAACAGAAGTGACCGAGGAACATCCCGAAGGCATCTCCTTTGGTATGTACCACGCAGACCAATATGTTGCCCCGGAAGGCCAGTACACCACCGTTCATGCCGTGGATGGCACAGCATGGTATAAGCAGTACGCTGTGGATGCTGTTGACAAATCGCCCTATATGGCTCCTGACGGTTCTATCGCCTTCAACGAGTCCATTGTCAAAAAGCTGCCTCCAGCCCCGAGGAGAAAGGACAAGATATAAATGCCAGAAGATCAAAAAAGCAGTTTTTCCGAAGCTGTGGAGACCGGTGCCTCCGCAGCGCATACCATCCGCGGCGCAATCAAAACCGGAAAAGCTATTTCCTCCGCTGCCAAAGGCGCTGCCGCAGGCGGTCCTTACGGTGCAGTTGCAGGCGCAGTGTGGGCAGGCCGGAAGCATATCGGGAAAATCATTGTGGCAGTCATTGCCCTGCTTATGCTGCCGGTATTATTTGTTCTCATGCTCCCCGGTCTTATTTTCGGCGGACTGACCAATGCCTCTTCGCCATCTGACCCCGAAATTCCGATTTTGAATAGCGAAACAGCGATTATTGAGAACGCCAACGAGATCACCTTTACCCTCAACGGCATCTTGGGCGAGGCACTGGATGATGTACTTGCCCGGATCGAAGCTGACTTTGCGGCATCGGGAGCCGACCATATGGAGGTCAAAAATGCCTATTCCGGCGGTCCCATTTATAACGCCAACCTGTTTATCTCTCAGTATTGTGCGGCCAAAGACAAGGATTTTGAAAGCATTTCTCTGAATGACCTTGCCGCCACCCTGCGGGAAAACAAGCAGCATCTATATTCCTACACCAGCAAGCAAGAGATTCGTGATAGCACCGTGACTGATCCGGAGACTGGGGAAGAAACAACGGTGTCCGAAACATGGATGGTCTATACTGTCCGTTACAACGGTGAGTCCTATTTTTCTGATGTTGTATTCCAGCTTACCGATGACCAAAAGGAGCTTGCATCTGATTACGCTTCCAACCTAAGCCTGTTCTTGGGCGATGGTCTGCTGCAAAATCTGGAAGCGTGGACCGGAAACAGCATCACCGCTCTGGGCGATGTTACTTTCACCGACGGGATCACACCTGTTGTTTACTACAATCAACTGGATGAACGCTATGCCGGTAAAGCATATGGTACGGACAATATTGGCGGTTATGGCTGCGGACCTACCGCTATGGCAATCGTGGTGTCCTCTCTGACGGACGATATGGTTGACCCTGTGGAGATGGCCGAGTGGTCTTACAACAACGGCTACTGGTGTAAAAGCAGTGGTTCTTACCATGCGCTGATACCTGCCGCCGCTGGGGAATGGGGGCTTCCGGTTTCCGGCTGTACCACTGCGGAACCACAGCGCATCACAGACGCACTGGCTAATGGTAAACTGGTAGTAGCAATCATGTCTGAAGGCCACTTTACCTCTTCCGGTCACTTCATTGTCCTGCGTGGCGTAAAAGACGGCAAGATCATGGTGGCTGACCCTGCCAGTTACACACGGAGCGAACAGCTCTGGGATCTGTCCATTATCTTAAATGAGGCCAGCCGGCGCGCTGGAGCTGGCGGTCCGTTCTGGATTATCGGCTAATGTGCCCGCCCGGCTTCGGAAACGAGGTTAATCATGAATCATAAAATCGACCGAGATACCTACATAATACCACCGAATTTCATCGAGTCAGGCACCTTCTTCGGTGGTATGTTCAAAGCCCGCAATGTGATTGAAGCCGGCATCCTGGCATTTGCCATTGGTGTGCCGGTTTTTTCATTGCTCCCTCTTGGCCTGACTGCCCGTATCATCGCTTTGTGCCTGACCGCACTGCCAGCAGCATTGGTGGCGCTTATCGGAGTTTCCGGTGAGAGCCTTTCCTCTTTTCTGCTGATTTTCATAAAGTACCTGCGAAACCGCCGCATTGTAGGCGGTAACAGCGCAGAAGATGCGGTTCCTGCGGCAGAGCATGGCGGCAAGCATATTAAAAAGAAGGCACACAAGCCCGATAAGGCTCCCAGGCGGTCACGGCGCTCCGGCAGAGAGGATTTCCCAGCGGAGTTTGATGAAGTTCGTAGCTACGAGATCCGCCAAAAACTCCGTCCTGTGAAAAAGCAGAAGCCTGCCAAGGAGAAGAAAGCCGCCAAGCAAAAAAAGAAGGTCTCCAAAGAGCGCAAAGTAAAACGCCCTATCCGCACTCAGGAGCCGAAGCCCGCCTGCCTTAACCCGGTAGCAGATTATCTGCCGATTTCCAAAATTGAAAACGGCATCATCTACACGAAGGACCACCGCTATGTCAAGGTCGTCGAGGTAGTACCCATCAATTTTATGCTGCGCAGCGCCCAGGAACAGCGGAACATCATCTATTCCTTTGTGTCCTACTTGAAAATCAGCCCCATCAAGCTGCAAATCAAGGTACTAACACGTCGGGCAGAGATCAACCGCCATCTGGATACCGTTCGGAAGGAGATGGAACAGGAGACCAATGAACAGTGTCTGCTCATGCAGGAAGACTACCTCCAGTTCGTTCAACAGATCGGTTCCCGTGAGGCAATTACCCGACGTTTCTTCCTGATTTTTGAATATGAGCCGTGGAGCAACACCAAGCGCTCTGATGAAGAAGGCGAGGCAATCAATGCCCTGCAAAGTGCAGTCCATACTGCTACCAACTACCTCCGTCAGTGCGGTAACGAGGTCATCGTTCCGGAAAACTGGGATGAGTTTACCGTAGATGTCCTCTATAACCTGCTCTGTAGAAATGAAAGTGCTGTAAAGCCGCTCTCCGTCCGGGCACAGGAGGTTGTGGCTGAGTACCTTGCCAAAGGGCGCGACAGTGAGATCGACCATATCCCTGCCACCGAATTCTGTGCGCCAAAAAGCATTGACTTCACGCATGGTCACCATATCTGCATTGACGGTCTGTATTATGCTTATTTGCTGGTGCCCTCTGATGGCTACAAAACGCAGGTTCCAGCCGGCTGGCTCAGTCTTATCGTCAATGCCGGTGATGGGATCGATATGGATATGTTCCTCTCCCGTCAGCCCAAAGAAACCATCATCCAGAAAGTCGGACAGCAGCTGCGTATCAACCGTTCCAAAATCAAGGACGCCAGCGACACCAACACCGACTTTGATGACATTGATGGCGCTATCCGAAGCGGGTACTTTCTCAAAGAGGGCCTTGCCAACAACGAGGACTTCTACTACTTGAATCTGCTGATTACCATTACTGCCTCCAACGAGGAAGACTTGGAATGGAAGGTCAGTGAAATGAAAAAGCTCCTGCTCTCACAGGACATGAACGCCTGCACCTGCCATTTTCGAGAGGAACAGGCGTTTTTATCTGCCCTGCCATTGGTGGCAATGGAAAAGAAACTGTATGAGCGGGGTAAGCGCAACCTGCTGACAGGCGGTGCGGCAAGCTGTTATCCCTTTACATCCTATGAGATGTGTGATGATAACGGTATCCTGCTGGGTGTCAACAAGTACAACAGTTCCCTTATTATCGTGGACATCTTCAATTCTGCGGTCTATAAGAACGCCAATATGTCGATCCTTGGCACGAGCGGAGCCGGCAAAACCTTTACCATGCAGTTGATGGCGCTGCGAATGAGGCGGAAAAATATCCCCATTTTCATTGTTGCGCCCCTAAAAGGCCATGAATTCCATCGCGCCTGCTCCAATGTGGGCGGCTCCTTTATCCAGATTTCACCGGCCAGTCCCCACTGCATCAATGTCATGGAGATTCGGCGGGTAGACCGCTCGGTGAATGAACTTCTGGACGGTCCAGGCATCCAGTTATCTGAACTTGCAGCAAAGATCCAGCAGCTCCACATATTTTTCAGTCTGCTGATCCCCGATATGTCTCACGAGGAACGACAGCTTTTGGACGAAGCCCTTGTTCGTACCTATAACACAAAAGGCATCACTCATGATAACGCCTCTTTGGAAGACCCTGCTCAGCCCGGCCAGTACCGTGAGATGCCGGTGCTTGGTGACCTGTACGAAATTTTGAAAACCTCCAAGGAAACGATGCGCATGGCCCACATCCTAAACCGTCTGGTAAACGGAAGCGCCAGCACCTTCAATAAGCAGACCAATGTTCGGCTCGACAACAAGTACACTGTTTTGGATATTTCCTCCCTCACCGGAGACCTGCTCACCGTAGGTATGTTTGTGGCGCTGGACTTTGTTTGGGACAGAGCCAAAGCCGACCGTACAGAAGAAAAAGCCATCTTCATTGATGAGTGTTGGCAGCTTCTATCCGGTGCCGGTGCTGCTGGTGTAAGATTGGCCGGCGATTTTCTTTTGGAAATTGCCAAAACCATACGCGGTTACGGCGGCGCCTCGATTTTTGCAAGCCAGGATCTTGCCGATTTCTTTGACCTTGACGGCGGCAGATTTGGTAAGGGCATCATCAACAACTCCAAGACCAAGATCATTCTGAATCTGGAGGACGACGAAGCCCAGCGGGTACAGGAAGCCCTGCACCTGTCCGATGCTGAAACAATGGAGATCACTCACTTTGAAAGAGGTCACGGTCTGATTTCTACCAATAACAACAATATTATGGTGGAGTTCAAAGCCAGCCCTCTGGAAAAGGATCTGATCACTACCGACCGCCGCGAGCTGCGTGAAATCGTAGAGCGAAAACGCCGTGAACAATCCACATCTGCCGAACAGCAGATATAACAATTTGAAAGGCGAGGTGATTCCCATGTGCAACTTTCCTGCCAGACGCCGCTATGCGTCTGCTTTGCGTCTGTATTACGCCTAAAAGCCAGTTTTGCCAGCCAGATCATCTTTTTAGCTTACACTGACTGGCTTTCCTTCCTATTTAATGCGTCTTGAATACGCCTATATTACGCCATTGGAGGTGATACCCATGAAGACCAGGGCTGAAATCTATGGAAATGAAGCTGCGGCTCTGCTGCGGATCGTCACGATGTATCCCGGTCTCAATATGCAGCAGCTTCTTTGCTTTCACCCTGGCAAAGAAGAAATCATCAAGACCCTGCTCTCCCATCTGCAAAAGCAGGGCCGTATTTTTCAAACTGATACAGGCGGTTACTTTCCATCTGGTTGGGCAGCAAAATCGGACAGCTCCCTGATACGGGCTGCCTGGGTACTCTTGGATTTTATCGGGCAGGTGGAATACCATGCTCCCGGTGATTTTCCGGTCAAGCTTATCTTCTTTGCAAACGGTGAACTATACGAAATCGTCTACGCAGCTTCCGGCCAGGAGGCCCTGATCAACCATGCGCTTCGGGATGACCGCAGCGGTGGACGCCGCATCATTTTGGTCGATAATCCGGAAGACATTCGCCGCATTGACTGCCCTGGCATTTCCGGTTTCTGCACCGTGGATGCAGCGGGCCAGGTGCATTACTTTAAAAAAACAGGAGGAACTTGATTGGAACGAAAAATCATCTCACACCGGATTGGAAGCATTCTTGATGATATATCCCGTTTGAGCAATGCTCTTTACGCGATGGATACCACGGATATTCAGCGCTATCCGGACAACTATGAAGTCTTATCCACTGATGCCGCCCTGCGGGCAGAGAAAATTGCCTGCAGGCTACGGCATTTGATATATTCCAGCACCACCATCCGCAAAGGCGATTACCTGACATCCGCCGGTATTGTACACGGAATTGAGGTTGTCTATGAGGACGGTGTACTGGAGGTCACCCTGCCTGGCCTGCTCCCAAAACGCAAGCAGAGGCAAAACACTGAGTTTCTGCTCGACCCGTTCTACTTCTCATTGGAGCAATACGCCAAAGAGCATCCCATGCCCCACTTCAGCGATTGTGTGGTGTGCTTTACGCAGGTTTATGACCAGTGCCTTCCCACCCGGCGTATCCGTGACTACGACAATCTGGAAGAAAAGCAGCTTCTGGATGTCCTCTCCACCTTCGTCATGGCTGACGATACCGGCCTGCTCTGCGATGCCTACAACACCGCTGCGCTGGGCGAAAAGGACTGTACCAGAATCAGTGTCATGGAAAAAAAGCGGTTTCCCGCCTGGCTTGCTGAGCATGAAAACACCCTAAAATCCATCTCGGATTTTTGAGCATTTTCAGCCATTGCTTGTCCGACCTGCCGCAACATCGTATTTCGCCCCGGATTTCGGGGCTTTTTTCTGTCGTTACACCACGGATTTTTACCGAAGTTCCTTGCAGTCTCGGTAAAAGCCACACACCACAAGGAGGTGATCACTTGGGAAATTCCCACAGCCAGACACGATGGCGTACAAGCTTCTCTCTCTGACTGCCATCTCCGGCGAGTTCCCCACAGACCAGCTTAACAGACTTCCCGGCAGTCCATATTATCTGGAGTCTGTTATCACTGCACTGAAAAAAGACGGGCTGCTGCGTACCTATTACCGGGATAAACTGCGCGGCTACCGTCTGGGGCCGCGAGCCAAAGCCACTCTACTGGATAGCCGACCGGACAGGTTTGCCAGCTACCTGACGGGAGATACCGACACCAACCGTTTGAAATGCGAAATTGACCGAAGACTCCGGCTACACCGCCTGGCAGAAACCTATATGACCATGGATAATGCGGGTGTATGTGTGTATCGGGATGAAAAACCGGCAATTTTTGCGCCGGAGGGTTACGCTGGCGGCAGGATTGTCTATCCTGCTTTTTTCAGTTCCAGAGAAGTGAAAGAAATGGGGATCGACACCACGAAGATCCGCAGTTCCCGCTCCACTGGAATACTCCTTGCGCCCTCCGGCATCTTCGTGACCTACAACAGCAGCAGCGCCCTGATGAAGTGGCGCTACAAATCGGAAATGCGGGTCAAGGCATTGATTTGGAGCGTAATCTGCCAACAGCGCCTGTCCCCACAGTTTCGCCATGAGGATGTTCATGGACTGATTCTGGGCAACAGCATGGATCTGGCTTACCAGATTTTGACCAGCACCGGAGGACGCAAACATGATTTCTTCATGCTGGATGGCAGCTATGAGCATTTTCTTTATCTTACCAACGACCATCAGGGGGAGGTGATACTTGCACTGTTGTGCGACCCTGGGAAAACTGCGGAGCTGGATCGCATTCTGCTCCAAGGTCTTACTGCGAGGCAGCCCGGACTGGCTATTGAGCATGACGGCATTTCACCGGATGGCTCACCAGTCCTATTTGGCTATTTCTGCGATCTGCCCCGTATCGCACGCTTTAACACCTCTCTCGAACTATCCGAGCGCCCGGGCACACTGATCTGCTTTGACTTCCAGGCAGAGGTACTTCGCAGCTACTGCGGTTCCCGGATGCGCTTCCAGACCATTGACTTCACAAAATTCGAGGGGAGGTTGTTCCCATAAACAAGAAAAAACTGATCGTGAGCCTGATTGCAGCGCCCTTTGCCATTCTTGCAATCCTATACGCAGGCGGCTTTCTGGCACAGCTTTTGGGTAACTATGCAACCTGGAAACAGGGCGGCGGTATTCCCGGCGATGGTACTTCACCGCTGGCCGCTTCGCCCGACTTCCTTCTCTGCCTTTCCTCTGTGCTCCGACCGCCTTATGGCGTGTATGGCATTTTGATCTGCATTGGCTTGTTAGCAGTGCTGCTCATCATGGTCATGCGCATGGGATATGGTGATGCCGGCGAGTATGATGAAGACCGTAATTTCTCCTACTCCGCCAAAGGCACTTATGGCACCTCCGGCTGGATGTCCCGCAAAGAAATGTCCGGCGTACTGGATCTGGTGCCCGATCTGCGCAAACACAAGGGTGTTGTACTGGGTATGCTGGATGGCAAAGCAGTCTGCATACCGGAAGATACCAGAATCAACAGTAATCTGGCAGTCTACGGTGCCAGTGGTTCCATGAAAACCCGTTCGTTTTGTATGAACCGTATCCTTCAGGCCACTGTCCGAGGCGAAAATGGCGCCGGAGAATCGTTGATCATCTGCGATCCCAAATCGGAATTGTACGAGAAGTCAAGCGAATTTCTCCGCAGCCGGGGCTATTGTGTCAAGGTATTCAACCTCGTTTCGCCTGAAAACTCAGATTCCTGGTGTTGCCTTGCCGAAGTTGAGGGACAGGAACTAATGGCCCAGCTTTTTGTAGATGTCATCATCAAGAACACCACGAACAACGGCAAGAGCGACCATTTCTGGGATGCCTGCGAGATGAATCTGCTCAAGGCCTTGGTACTGTATGTGGATCAAGGCTATGCGGAAGAAAACCGCAACATTGGCGAAGTCTACCGGCTGCTGACTCTCAATGGGGAATCCCAACTTGACACATTGTTCGAGGCGCTTCCTTCCACGCACCCTGCCAAAGCACCCTACAGCCTGTTCAAGCAGGCCAGCGACACAGTGCGAAGCGGCGTGATTATCGGTCTGGGCAGCCGCCTGCAGGTATTCCAGTCTGAGCTGATCAAAAAAATTACCGCTAAGAATGAGATCGATCTGGAGCTTCCGGGTCAGCAGCCCTGTGCCTACTTCCTCGTTACCAGCGACCAGGACAGCACCTTTGATTTTCTGGCCTCGCTGTTTCTATCTTTCTGCTTCATCAAACTGGTGCGATATGCAGACCACAACTGCGAGGGCGGCAAACTGCCTGTGCCCGTCCATATCCTTGGGGAAGAACTGACAGCGTGCGGCACGATCCCCGACCTCTCCCGCCGGCTCAGCGTAATACGCTCCCGGAATATCTCCATGTCCTGTGTGTTCCAAAATCTCGCAGGATTGCAGAACAGATACCCGCAGAATTTGTGGCAGGAGATCATTGGAAACTGTGACGCGCAGTTGTTTTTAGGCTGTACAGACCAGCTTACTGCCGAATTTATTTCTGCCAGGACAGGGCTTGCCTCTGTAGCAGTATCCAGTAAATCCAAACAGCTGGGCACCTGGCGTATCTCCAACTATACACCGGAGTTTCGTGAGACCTCCGGTGTTGGAAAACGCCCTGTACTTACTCCTGATGAAGTCCTGCGGCTCCCGCTGGATCAGGCGCTCATCATCATCCGCGGCAAGAAGGTTCTGCAGGTAGACAAAATGGATTACTCCAAACACCCGGAAGCCAAGTACCTGCGTTCCTGCAAAGCATCTGCCCATGTACCGGAATGGCGCCGCTTGGAAGAAGAAGACGCCAAAACACCGCAGCCCGCGCCGAAACCGGCTCCTGCAGCAAAGAAACCGGCAAAGCGCAAAGCCACCAAGCCGGCATCCCCCACGGATAAATCACCCAAAGAGGCTCCGGCCCCTAAATCTGCCGGTACGCCGGAAGGCATTATCACCGCAGACAAGGATTCCATCCTGTCTTAAACAAAACTATCAAATTCATAGGAGGTTTTAATCTATGGCAACCAAGAAAAAAGAACTTCTGGAACAGGACGCTCCTGTTACCGAAACCGTTATGTCGGAAGGCGAAACTCTGCCGGCCGATACCGCTCAACCTGAATCCCTTCCTGCTGACACTGGCGATGGTCTGGATTTGAATGAACTGCTGGGGCAGATGGATCAGCCCCTGGAGGATACCTCTGCCGAAGATATGGCTGAAGATCCCCTTCCTGAGCTCACCGAGGAGGAAATGTTCGGGGATACGCCTGCTGAAACAGATGATCAAAGCACTGCTCCCACTGATATGCCGGAAGACTCTGATGTGCAGCCGCCTGATGTTTACGAAAATAACGCCGACGCTGTGCAGGAAGCCCCTGCACCTCCCAAGCCCAAGCGTACCAGCCGAAAGAAGAAAGAAGCAGTTGCTCCTGAAGAAACTGTCACAGAGGAAGTTCCTGCCGAAACAACAGAGTCGGCGGATACAGCCGACTCTATTCTTGATACGGAGGAACCTGCTGTGGAGCCTGACGTTCCTGCCGTGGAGGAAGCCGCCGCTCCTGCCCCCACTCCTTCTCCTCCCCGGCGCCAGCCCCGCCCCCAGCGCGGCGAGGCCCCCGTCCTTACCATCCGCAGCCGGGATGATGTCGAGACTGCCGAAGACCGTGATGATGTAATCTGGCATGAGATCCATAATGCCTACCGCACCCGCAAGATCATCACCGGCAAGCTGGGCGGCATTGAACAGCTGGACAACCGCAAGACGGTGGCAGTTGTGGATTACAAGGGGTTCCGTGTCATTATCCCTATCAAGGAAATGATGATCAATCTGGGCCGCAGCCCTTCCGGTCAGGAATATACCGACCTTATGCTGCGCCAAAATAAAATCCTCGGCAACATGCTCGGCGCTGACATTGACTTCATCGTGCGTGGTATCGACTCCAAAACCCGCAGCGTAGTTGCCAGCCGCAAGGAGGCCATGCTGCGCAAACGCCAGATTTTCTATCTGGATACGGATGCTGCCGGTATGTACCGTGTCTATGAGGGCCGCATCGTCCAGGCGCGTGTGATTGCAGTGGCCGAAAAGGTTGTGCGCGTGGAAGTTTTCGGCGTTGAAACCTCCATTCTTGCCCGTGACCTTGCCTGGGACTGGATCGGTGACGCCCATGAGCGTTTTTCCGTAGGCGACGAGGTGCTGGTCCGTATTCTCAGCGTGCGGCGCAACAGTTTGGAGGACTTGGGCATCAAGGCTGACATCAAGAGTATTTCCGAGAACACCGACAGGGACAACCTGCAGAAGTGCCGTATCCAAGGCAAGTATGCCGGCCGTGTCACAGATGTCCACAAGGGCGTTGTCTATGTGCGTCTCTCCAATGGCGTCAATGCGGTAGCCCATTCCTGCTATGACTACCGGATGCCCGGCAAAAAGGACGATGTATCTTTTGCCGTCACCCGTCTGGATATGGAGCGGGGTGTGGCCGTAGGTATTATTACCCGGATCATCCGTCAGAACCTGTAAGCAAAGTGCCTGGGAAGCAGCGGCGAACTGTTTCCCAGGCTTGCTTTTTATCATTACCGAAACTCCCACCGCATATCCTCTCCACGCGACTGTTCTCTTAAATCCTCTATATAGATTTTTATTTTTCGTTTGCGTTGATTTTTCACAAAAATGCGGATATAATATATTATAGCAAGGATTTAGGAGGTTGTTTTATGCTGATTCAATTTAGTGTAGAGAACTTTCTCTCTATCAAAGATAATGTCGTGTTATCCCTGCTTGCCAGTAAGGATAACGAACATCCAGAGCACCTGATTGTGGACGGAAACAAAAAGCATTTGAAGTCTGCCGTGATTTACGGCGCCAATGCTTCCGGAAAGTCCAATGTCTTGAATGCGTTTTGGTTCATGGTAAATTATGTGCTGACTTCGCATAACCAGCAGCTCCACAAAACCATTGAGCGTTCGCCGTTCAAGTTTGACCGGGAAACACCCTCTCGCCCCAGCAGCTTTGAGGTCATCTTCACCACAAATGGCATCCGATATGCGTATGGCTTTTCTGTAACAGACAAAGCTGTTATCGAAGAATATCTGTATTACTATCCCAATGGCAGGCAGGCACTCATTTTTGAGCGAAAAGACACAAAAGATTTTCGCTTTACCGTTGATATCGATGAACAAAACACTCTCAAGGATCGCACTTCGGCCAACAAGCTCTATCTGTCTGTCGCATCAAACTGGAGCTATTCCAAAGTGATTCCGGTTCTGGAATGGTTTGCTTCCTGCCAGATCATCACGAAAAATTCTGTTGCAGACGCCTACGGCCTTGAAGCAGAACAACTCAAAGATGATGACTACCGGCATGTGATCGCCTCTATGCTGCGTGTTGCAGATTTTGGCATACAGTCCCTTCAGATGCGTGATGCAGAACCCGCTCCTTCTCAGCGTAATGATATCTTTACCAATATTGAGGCCATTCACACGGTACAGGATACAGAGGGAAATACTTCTTCCTACGCGCTGAACATGGCAGAGGAATCTGATGGCACCAACAGTTATTTCAAACTGATCGGTGTTGTAAAAAAGGTGCTGGATGAAGGAACGCTTCTTGTCGCTGACGAGATGGACGCTCATCTGCATCCTCTTCTGACAAAGCATCTGGTCTCGCTTTTTAACAGCGTGGAGTTCAATCCAAATGGAGCCCAGTTGATTTTCACATCACACAACACCAATCTTCTTGACCTGGATGTGCTGAGGAGAGATCAGATTTGGTTTACCGAAAAAGACGAGCAAACAGCGGCTACCGATCTGTTCTCCCTTTACGATTTTTCCATCCGCAAGGATGCCAAGGTGGAGAAGGGCTATCTGATTGGCCGTTATGGTGCGATCCCCTTTATCAAGGGAGGGCTGTAAAATGGCACGTGGAAAAATTGAAAAGCGTGGACAGCGACGCAGAAAAATAAAGCCTGTCATTCTGATTGTGACGGAGGGCTCTCAAACTGAGCCTAAGTATTTTGAACACTACCGCAACCGTCAGACAAACATTGATATTCGTGTGGTCGGCAGCCGTACCAGCGGAGGTGAAACTGATTACCTCAGCCTGATCAGGAAAGCCGTGGAATATCAGAACAAAAATCAGATTTCCGTATCAGAGGGAGACTCTGTATGGGTAGTTGCAGACGGCGATGTGAACTACAACAACCCTGACCCCATCACTGCAAAGGACAGTCTGCTCTCCAAGGCAAGGAAAATGGCAGATGCGAAGGGGATTCAGATTGCACTCTCTAATCCCTGCTTTGAATTTTGGTATCTGTTGCATTTCCAGTACACCACCAAATTTTTCAAAGACTACCCCGCAGTGAAAAACGCATTGACCACTTATCTCCCTGATTATGAGAAAGCTGGCGATGTATATACCCAGTTAGCAGAACATACAGCCATTGCGATTCAGAACGCCAAACGTGTAGAGCAATACCATCTTCAAAATGACAGCAGCAAACCGTTTGGAATTGCTGTCAATCCATTTACCGACATCCATCAGCTGGTGGAATCACTGCTGTAATGTTTCAAAGAAACATGGTTGGCACAAAATTGTCTCTACATTGGCACAGTCCTGCCCTTTCGCCGTAAATCCATATCTGTTATACTTGGTACAGTCAAAACTTTGCATAGCAGCCGCTCCGGTTTGGAGCGGCTGTTTTCAATTTCAGTAAAGGTGGTGGTTTCTATTCTCTTTCAAAAAGCCCGGAAAGTGCTGAACAACGAGCGGGGCGAGGCCAACTATTTCAGTACGGTGGTCTTCATCTTCATCGCTGTCCTGCTGCTGGCCTTCATTATTGACCTGTTCAGCATCATTTCCACCAAGCAGGAACTTGACCATGCCGCCGATCAGATGGTCAAACAGATCCAGCTTTCCGGCGGCGTCAACGGCGAGACCGATGAGCTGTTTGAATTTTTGAGTTCTCAGATCGAAGGAGCCGAAAATATTTCCTACTCCATTGACGCTACCTACACATCACCCAGGCCATCCGGTATGACAAATGCCATCCAGTTGGGCACCCCCTTCTTCATTACCATCGAGGGAGATGCCAAACTGGGCGGGTTCTGGAATTTTGACTTGGTAAACATCACAGTGGTTGCCCGTGGCAGCGGCGTCAGTGAGCACTACTGGAAGTGAGGTGACCTATGAAACGCATATTCCTGCGGCTGAAACAGCCGCTGCGAAACGAACGGGGCGAGATCACCTTTTTCGCCTGCTTTTTTGTGGTAGGTATCGTGATGCTGATTTCCTTCCTGCTCCTGTACGCTTCCATCCGGATCACCTGCATCAACATCCGCAACGGCGCTAAAATGGAGTTAAATAACCTTAGCGGCACGATTTATGCAGATACCTACCGTTCCCAGCGTGAAACCAACTTTGAAGAGTACCTAAATACCCTTTACTCCAGCAGTGACTATACCGACATGCTGGAGGCTACAGTGGCAGGCGGCCTGGACTCCAAGATTCCGCTTTCAACGGAGGATTACAAGGTTTCCGACATCAGTCTGGAGTTCAATGTAGAGGATGGACGGGTTGAGTACATCTTTTACTGTGACGTGGAGTTCTATGTGCAGATGTTCGGCCACAGCTATCCGGCTATCACCCAACGGGTGGAGCTGACAGGCTACCACAACACAAAATTCTAACAATACTGTTGAAAGCCCGGCACATTCTACCGTATAGGCTTTATATAACAGCAAAAAAGGAGTGTATGTAAAATATGAAGAAGTTTTTCCAATCCAAAGGCTTTATTGTTTCCTCGCTGGCTCTCCTCTGCGTCACTATTCTGGGTGTCTGCTGGTTCGTAAGCCGCGACCGTACCGGAGATTTTAGACCGGATGAATCCCCACCCAGCAGCGTCACCGGCGATTGGTCAGATGGTGGCACACAGACAGATGGTGATAATGGAGCAGATGCTTATGCTCCCGGCCAGTCCACAGATGCCGAAGAAGAATATCCCAAAGTAACCTCCCAAACGGAGGATGAGGTTGTGATCGACTTCACCGATACTGAAAAGTTTGAAGAAACGCCTCCTCCGGTGCCGGAAGGTAAGACCGAAATCAAAGATCCTGGTCAGGAGCATACCATCAATCCCGACCCGTCAGTTCCGGAGGTTACTACCCCGCCCGCCGAGCAAACGCCGCCCAGCACTGAACCGGCTCCAGGCTCCAGCAATGGAAATGGAGCTATATACGATCCGGTGTTTGGCTGGGTTGTTCCCGGCAATGTACAGCAGTCCACCGGTGACAGCGATGGGGATCTGAACAAACAGGTCGGCAATATGGGCTGATTTACTACAACTGAATATGGCACTACTTGGCCGTCACAGGATTGTGGCGGCCTTCCTATTTTCAAAAGGAATGGAGCGTGATGTATTTGAAACGACTTCTCGCCTTCCTATGCTGCTTTACCCTTGTTTTCTGTCTATTCCCCTCCTCTGCCTTTGCAACGGGCGGAAATGGAAACATAGATGGCGGCGGTGGCAGCATGGGTCACGGCACAAGCAGCAACTTCTGGAACTCAGGCAACGATGGCGTCCGCATTACTGTTGTTGACGCATCCAGCGGAACTGCCGTATCTTCTCCGCTAGACTTTTCAAACCGGACGCAGAAGACCAGTCTTCTCCATTTTGGGAAAGTCAACAAACTGCAATACCTGGGCGGCGCCGGCCTGTCCCTCCAGTCCGGCGCTGCCTATTCCTGCATTAGACCTACACAGTCTATGCCCACAATCGTCAGCAGCAAGGGGCAGAGCAACATCGAAGCCATCAAACGGTATTTCTGTTCTGAATATGCGTGCATGATGCTCGCTCAGGCAGCCGGAGTCGATTATGAGCGGATGATTGCCGGCGAGTACAAGCTGCTGATCGAGCCCATTGCCTATTTCACGCACAACGGCCAGTATTACTGTATGACAGCTACTGAAGCCGGCCTGTATGATCAGATGTCCGGCGGCAATCTGCGGAAAACCATGACCTCGCTTACCCATAAAAATCTGCCGCTGTCAATGTTCCTGGAATTCAGCGACCTTGGCATCTCCGCCTGGACAGGCAGCACCACTGGAAAGCAGAACAATTCCGACATCATCAGCACCCTTGGCGTTGGTATTGTCTGGTTTGATGAAGCTCCGCCGGAAGGAGAAATTGAGACCCCTGATGTCGAATACCGAGTAGATACGGATGTGATCACCGCCGTCACACTGCGGACAGATCAGGATTTGACGCCAGATAATCCGGCATCGGTTACCTTCCATATTCTCGGCACCACCTACCGGGTCAATGATATAGTGATCCCAGCCGGTGACAGCCAGGTAGTCTGGGTCAAATGGCATACCCCCTCTACCCCACAGACCGTGACCATTACGGTATCTGTCAGCGGCGCCTATACCGCTCAGGATACCTTTGTCGCAAAAATCGTGGATCTGAATGAGCACATTCCACCTGACCCTGTGGCAACCGACACGAATCCCGGCTACTCTGTGCCGCCCCTGCCCAGTGAAACGCAGAAGCTCACTGCCAACTGGGGCGTCTGGAGCTGCTACTGGGTGCCTGTATGGGTATGGTGCGACCACGGTGAAGATGGCGGGCACTGGGTTGATGAAGGATATTGGGAATACGAATATACGGGCTACTCCGCTTCCATCAGCGGCGAGATGTCCCTAATGCCAGACGATATTGTACCCACAGCATCCGGCAAGACGATGAAAAGCGGGTACGGCGTTAAAACCGAAGTGCGGGCAACGCTGTCCACAGATGCCCCGACCAGCCACATTACTTATCCCCAAACTGCTTTTTCCGTATTTCCTGAGTTCCAGTATCAGACCTATCTGCGGCTTCTGCAGCGTTCCGGCGGCCAAAGTGCAAAATTCATCTTCAAGCCCAACGAATTTTCCACCTATGACCGGACAGTGCATTTCACACCGCTGTGGTTCCCCGATGCCACCGACTACACCATCTATACACAGGTGTGGGATACCTGGACTCCTGACGGCATGTTATCCATCAACCTAAATGACTATGTTTCGATCCAAGGGAGCCTTTATGATGACTGGTATACCAATCGAGAATAACCTCTGGACAGCTTACCTGCTTACCATATTTTTTGTGGTGGCCGGCTTTGCTGTCTACGATGTGCTTTACAGACGGGTGCCTGACCGGGCACTCGTCTTTTTTATCCCCTTAGCTGCCCTGGCGCCGGTCCTGCAGGGGTATTTCCTGTTAAATCATGGGCTCCCGCCGCTCTTCCTCTGGCCGGTCGCTACCCATGCCCTGGTAGGTGCCCTGCTCGGCTTTTGTATTCCATTGGCAGCTGCACTGGCAACAAACGGCACCGGTCTGGGCGGCGGGGATATCAAGTTCTGCGGGATATTAGGGCTGGTCTATGGCCCTTCCGGCATGGCGCTGGTCTTTCTGACTGCCGCTGTTATCGCAATGCCTGTGATCTTTCTTCTCAGGCGGCTTTATCGAACTGGGCAGCCCCTTGCTATCCCGTTCCTGCCATTTCTCGCCTGTGGCTGCTGTACAGCGACCCTGGCCCAACTATTTTTAAGATAGGAGACAACGCTTATGAAACTGAATAACCGATTCATCTTCGGTATCCTCTCTCTGCTGTTGGCGGCAGTTATCGCCTTTGTGGCACTTCCAACCATCGCCCGTCAGACCAATGGAAAAGAGGAAATCGTCCGTATCACCCAGCCGGTATTGAAAGGCGAGCAAATCTCGTCAGAAAATGCCGAGGTGGTTGAGGTAGGCGGCTATAACCTCCCCTCCAACATCGCCCATCAGCTCTCCGATGTAAATGGTCTTTACGCTACCGCCGACTTGGCTGTGGGTGACTATATCCTTACCAGCAAGATCAGCTCTGTACCGGTTTCGTCCGATGTGGCGCTCAACAGCATCCCTTCCGGTAAGGTTGCTATCTCGCTGACCGTTAAAACACTTGCTTCCGGCCTCTCTGACAAGCTTCAGCCCGGTGACATCATCCGTATTTACCACTTTCTTGATACGGCGGCCGAAGTACCGGAACTGCGTTTTGTCAAAGTATTGTCCGTCACAGACTCAGACGGCATCAATGTGGATAATGCCAAGGAGCCCACGGAGGATGAAGAAAAGCAGCAGTCAGCCACCATCACTGTGCTGGCAAGCCCTGAACAGGCGAAGATCATTACCGGTCTTGAAAATGACGGCGTAGCTCATGTGGCTCTTATCTCCCGCAACAATGACAAACTGGCAGATGAGCTGCTTGCCGAGCAGGATAAGACTCTGCAGGAAATCTACTTCCCCGAAACTTTGATTGAGGAAGAAGCTGCAGATGCGGAAAATTCTGACGCTGAAAGTGAACCCCAGGAAACGGAAACTGCAGAGTCTGCACAATCCACTAATGAAACTGCACCCTCGGCAGAATAATCAAATCAAGGAAGGAGGATCTTCGTTATGGGTAAAGTTATCACCGTCTGGGGAAGCCCCGGCAGCGGCAAATCCATGTTCTGCTGTATTCTGGCCAAAGCCTTGACCCGGGACAAGCGGAAAGCCATCATTATCAATGCCGATATGAATGTCCCTATGCTGCCGGTCTGGCTGCCGGAACAGATCATCCAGACCAATACCTCTATCGGCCAGGTTTTGAGCAGTGTGGAGATTGACACATCTCTGGTTGCCAGTCATGTGACAGTGCTGAAAAACTATCCCTTCATTGGGATGATGGGCTATGCGGCAGGAGAAAACCCGCTGAGCTACCCAGAGGTCAAATATACTATGGTACTGCAGCTCATTCATGCTGCCGCCAAACTGGTAGATTTCGTCATTCTGGACTGCAGCACCAGCATGACCAATGTGTTCACTCCCGCCGCTATTGAAGCCGGCGATGTGGTCATCCGTATCCTCACCCCGGACCTAAAGGGCATCAACTACCTGAAAGCCCATCAACCTCTGCTTGTGGACGAGCGCTTCCGGTTTTCTGAGCATATGACATTCGCCGGTCTGGCACGCCCCTTCCACGCCTTGGATGAAATGGGCTATATCATTGGCGGGTTTGACGGCCTGCTTCCCTACAGTAAGGAGATCGACCGCTGTGCTACCGAAGGCGGTATGTTCAAGGCTATCACCTACTGTAACCCCAAATACACTGCTTCACTGAACAAGGTACTGGAAATTCTGGAGCAAATGGAACTGGCCGAGCAGTCAGAGGATGATGCGGCGTATGAATGTGAGGAGGATGCCGATGAGTAATTTGAATGATATATTCTTCACACCGGCCGCCAATCAGGAGCTGACCTATGACCAGGTACTAGAGGATGTACAGCGGTATTTTGCCGAAAACCATGCCTCCACCATTGCCGAAGCTGGGGAAGGCAATGCAGAGCGTGCCACAAGTCTGCTCAAAGAACTGATGGAACACTACATTGTCAAGCGAAAGTATGCCCTTGACGGGCTCTCTACAAAAGAACTGTGTTCCAAGCTCTATGAAGACATGGCCGGCTACTCCTTTTTGAAGAAATGGATCTATAAGCCCGGTGTTGAGGAGGTCAACATCAACGCCTACAACGACATTGAAGTGATCGAATCCAGTGGGCGTAGCATCAAGATCCCTGATAAATTCAGTTCGCCCCAGCACGCCATCGATGTGATCCGCAGGATGCTCAACGCCTGCGGCATGGTCATTGATGACACCATGCCCAGCATTGTGGGATTTCTGGACAAGAACATCCGTATTTCGGTGGATAAAACTCCCATTGTGGATGCGGATGTAGGCGTCAATGCCTCCATCCGTATTGTCAACCAGCAGACCGTCAGTGAAGAAAAACTGCTGAACTCCGGCAGTGCCACTGCTGAAATGCTTCACTTTCTGACTGCCTGTATCCGATATGGGGTGTCCGTCTGCATTGCCGGCTCCACCGGCTCCGGCAAAACCACGATCATGGCCTGGCTGCTGTCCAATGTGCCCAATAACCGGCGCCTTATTACCATTGAAGAAGGCAGCCGCGAATTTGATCTGGTCAAGCGGGATGCGCAGGGCAATATCCTTAATTCCGTAGTACATCTGCTGACCCGCCCCAGCGAGAACCCTGCGTTGAACATCAATCAGGATTTTCTTCTGGAGCGGGTGCTGCGTAAGCATCCAGATGTCATCGGTGTAGGTGAAATGCGGTCAGCGGCAGAAAGCCTGTCCGCAGCCGAAAGTTCCCGTACCGGCCATACTGTATGTACCACTATCCACTCCAACTCCTGCAACAGTACTTACCGCAGGATGATGACCCTTGCCAAACGCAAGTACAACATGGATGACTCCATCCTCATGCAGATCATGGTAGAGGCGTATCCCATCATCGTCTTTACCAAGCAGCTGGAGGACCGTTCCCGTAAGATCATGGAAATCATCGAGGGCGAGGACTACCAGGACGGGCGGCTGATCGCCCATTCCCTATACAAATATGAAGTGGAAGACAATGTAACTGATGACCGTGGTGAAACCCGTGTGGTGGGGCACCATAAAAAAATCGGCTTGATCTCCGATTCCTTAAAGAAAAGGCTATTGGACAATGGCATTTCCAACAAGGAATTGGACGAATTCATGCAGCCGCCAAAGGAGGTGGGGTAATTGCAATGGATCTATCTTATCTGTTTTATCCTGATCAGTGCTGGGCTTTTGGCTCTGTTTGGTGTGAAGCCGGGTGATTTTATTGATGCCCTCTTCCGCTCCCAGCGAAAATCCGCCACCTTGTCGGATGAACTGAATGTTCTTCTGGGCACACCAGCCAAGGGCTTTTTTAATCAGGATTACGAACTGAAACAGATCTTGAAGGGCACCGGACGGGCGGACCGCTATGAGGCAATAAAACGACTGTCTCTGATCCTGTTCGCTGTGGGGGCTGTACTTGCCCTTTTGATTGGGAATGTGTACATGGTGCCCATTCTGGGTATCGGTTTTTCCCTTATACCAATCTGGTATCTGCGCAGCACTGCCGCCAGCTATAAAAAGCACCTGAATGAAGAACTGGAAACCGCTATTTCCATCATCACGACTTCCTACCTGCGCACCGAGGATCTGATCCGTTCTGTCAAGGAAAACCTGCCCTATATCAATGAGCCGGTAAAAGCCAACTTTGAAGCCTTCGTTTATGAAGCGGAACTGATCAATGCCAACATCACCAGCGCTATCAACAGCCTGAAGATGAAGATTCCCAACCGGGTCTTCCATGAATGGTGCGGCACCCTCATCCAGTGCCAGTCCGACCGCAGTATGAAGAATACCCTTCCTACCATCAACCAGAAATTCTCCGATGTGCGTGTGGTGCAGTCGGAACTGGAGGCAATGATGCAAGGGCCGCGGCGTGAAGCCATCACCATGATATTTCTGGTTATCGCCAATGTGCCGCTGCTCTATTTCTTGAATGAGGATTGGTTCCACACCCTTATCTTCACCACACCGGGCAAAATTGCACTGGCGATCTGTGCAGCCATCATCCTGTTTGCGCTGACCCAGATTATGAAACTGAGCAAGCCCATCGAATATGGAGGTGATAGCGTATGACTTTTCTGGCGCTCATCGCCATCATCTTCTTCGGTTTTGCTGTCTACAACCTGACCTGCGCCTTTGTGGACATCCCGACCAAGAAGACCTCACAAATGATGATGCTCTCCCGCAAACAGCAGGGCACCAAAAACGAAAAGCTGCTTGATGTCTATGTGACAAAAATCGCCGGTTGGATCGCCCCTTATTTGCGGCTGGACCGGCTCAAGCGCAATAAGGTACAACGCGCTCTGGACATTGCAGGTCTGCAGCTTACCCCAGAGGTCTATACGGCCAGAGCCTGGGTAACTGCAGGGGCAGTCGGCCTGTGTGCCATCCCCATGGCATTTCTTATTCCGCTGCTGGTGCCTATTTTGATTGGTCTTGCGGTGGCACTGTGGTTTTCAACCTACTATGCAGCCTTTGATTTTGTTAAAAAGCGCCGCAAGCTGATCGAGGGCGAGATTCCCCGATTTGCTTTGACCGTCGGCCAGAGCCTTGAAAATGACAGGGATGTACTTAAAATTCTGACTTCCTACCGCCGTGTAGCTGGGAAAGACTTCGGCGCCGAACTGGATCAGACCATTGCTGATATGAAGACCGGCAACTATGAAAATGCCCTCATTCGATTTGAAACCCGCATTGGCAGCCCCATGCTGTCCGATGTGATCCGTGGCCTGATTGGTGTCCTGCGCGGTGATGACCAGCGGATGTACTTCAAAATGATTACCTTCGATATGCGTCAGATCGAGCAGAACAATCTGAAAAAGGAAGCTGCCAAACGTCCCAAAAAGATCCAGCGTTACTCTATGATGATGCTGATTTGTATTATGATCATCTACCTGGTGGTGCTCTGTACCGAGGTTATGAGTTCGCTCGGGGCGTTCTTTGGCTAATCGGCATCCGCCACGGTACTTCCAGGCGTTTTCATACCTGCTCCTCATATGGAAGACAGATACACAGGGAGGTGAGCGTTTGTACCCAAGCGATTTTCCATAGCGGCAGGCACATCATTTCTTTTCATCTGAACTGAGCCGGACTGTTTCATCAGCCCGGCTTCATTTTTTACAGGAGAATGTCTATGCCCAAAAAGAAATTTTATCCGCCGAATGATACCGGCACCAAAAAACGCCGCTTTCGTTGCTTGCTGTTCCAGCGGCCTAAAGCATATCCGAACCGGCCCCGTTCCAACAAAAACAATCGGATCAAGCCTATCCGCCGCGCTTAACAGACGGTGGACTTGATATACCTATCCACTCAATCATCAAACATATAACAGGAGGTTACCCATGAGAAAATTCACGACCCGTATCTATACCAAAGCCAACTATCTGCTCAACCGCGGCCGTATGGCATTGTCCAATCAGCGCGGCGATTTTTACATTTCGGACGCCGTCAAGATCATTATCGCCGTAGTTTTGGGTGCGCTGCTCCTAGCGGCTCTGACCCTCATCTTCAACGATACGGTCATCCCCCGCATCACTGAGGAGATTGAAAGTCTGTTCTCCTAAGCACCAAATCAGGGGCCAGTTTGCAGAACTTCTGCAGCTGGCCCCCTTTTTTATTTGCAGATAACGAATAACGGAGGTGAAAGCATGAATCAAAAACCGTGTCAGTTCTATTCCTTTCTGCAGGCAGTCCGGGGTAACTGGCGTAACGCCCTGTTCATCCGCTGCAGTGGTTCACTTTGTCCAATGATCCGGCAGGCATCCTGTGAGGGGTTCCTGATGGCAGCAGACGCAAGCTGTCAGCCGATCTTTCTGTCCGTCCAGACAGTACGGAAGCTGAGTGGAGAAGCAGTGGCCCCCGAAGAATGCTCTGCAATTCTGGAGTGCCGCTCGTTCCGGACTGCTTATACCAAGTTTCTGGAATGGCATACCTCTTCGGACCATGTATGTCCGTTTTTACAGCTATGCCCAGACCGGGATACCTACTTCGGATGATTCTGCCTGTTAAGACGCAATGCCGCCGTCATCGGCGCGTAATGGAGGTGATTTTATTGAAACAAAAGCAAATCAAATGTCCTTATTGTCATGCTCACGCTTCTCTTCGGCCTGCAAGCCTTGTGTATGGATCTACTCCACAGACCAGAGGAAAATTCCTGTATGTCTGCGACAGATGGCCGGCCTGCAATGCCTATGTCAGTGCTCATGAGCGCACATTGCTCCCCATGGGGACACTGGCGAATGGCGATCTGCGCCACAAACGCATTCTGGCCCATCGTGCCCTAAAAAAACTGCAGCAGGACTGCCATATGGAAAAATGGGAGGTCTATATCTGGCTACAAGCCAAACTGGGGCTGGATGCACACCAGACCCACATCGGCCAGTTTTCCGAATATATGTGCGAGCAAGTCATTTCCCTCTGTCAGCAGGCTCCGGCGTACACATCCGGGCGTGCTGCCTGAACGGAGGTGAAGCCTGATGAAGCAAAACTTTAAGCTTACCAAAGACCAGCAGACACTGGTAGAAAAAAACCTATCCATCGTTCACTGGGTCATTGTCAACAACATCCATGTAAATCCCGGCATCTGTGGTCTGGAGTATGGAGATCTGTTTCAGGAAGGATGCCTGTGGCTCTGCAAGGCCGCTTTTACCTACCATGCCGGACAGGCGCAGTTTTCAACCTACGCCAAAAAGGTTGTGAAAAATGGACTCCTCTCCTACTGCCGAAAAATCTGTAGTCAGGGGCGGCACGTCAGTCGGCTGATCATCGGAGAACAGGGCGAGCTGGCCGCAGATGGAGAGCAGGTAGACCAGCCGGATGACCATTTTGACTCCCACCTTTCTCGTCTGGAGACCCTTGATCTGCTGGAAGCCAGCAAACAGAACTATCAAGGCGTTGCCAGACTTGGCATCGAAGCACTGGCGCTGAAGGTTCAGGGAATGCGCATTACAGACATCGCCGCCCTCTATCAAGTCCCTCCTTCCCATGTGGGCGCCTGGATCTCCCGCTCCCTGGAAAAACTTCGCAATGACCCTGACTTTTTAACCTGCCTGCTTTGATCTGTTGAAAATCAGCATCAGCAACAGTAAGGGATATGTATAAGAAGGAGGTATCGAAATATGGCAATCAAAACCCTATACACTGCGGTCGGCCGGTTTGAACGAAGGACAAACGGCTGCAACCGCAGTTGTCCAATCATCCTGTTAGGCGGTCAGGAGTACATGGCCGATATGCAGGAAATGGTGATTTGGAGCATGCTCAACTGGAGAATCCTGCGCTGGGATGACATCGCACAAGAATACGAAAAGCTAGCCACCGCATCCGGTTACTGTACCGAGCGTTCTTGGGAAGACTGTACAAACCGACTGCTTACCCGCGGTCTTCTGGTATCCGGCAGCGGTGAAACAGAATACGATGCTTTGTATGACCTGCTTGGTTCGCTCAGCATTATCCCAACCAGCGGACCGTTCTTCCTCCGGCTCGCCTCTTTTGTCAAGCTGACGCTGCTGGCACATGTTCCGGTATCCGCTGCGCGGAAACTGTTCCAGAAAGATAAACGCACCAAATACGAAGCTCTGGTCATGCGCCTTGCCGGACAAGCCCTGCTCTCCACTGCAGAGATCATCAAGTGCATAGATAAAAATATTTCCCGCCTCCCCAATGAATGTGCGCTTTTGGATTCCCTCTACGGAGATGAAACGACCACCAGTGACAACATTGCCAGCATGGTCAAAATCAGCCAGAGCAGCAAGCCAGTGACATTAGCCGTTGCCAATCTTTATCTGCGGCAGCAGATTATCTTTGAGAGGGTATGAGCATGATGAAACAATGGACTCTTTTTCCCACTGTATTGCAGCGAAAGTTTCTGCTCACTCTGCTGGCCGGAATCGCCAGTGCGGGAATCAGCGTCATCATCTGTGTGGCGACTAAAGATCATATCCTGCTGGCATTGGGGATTGTCGTACTCTGCGCCTGTCTTATATCCTGTCGAGGGATCTGGGCGACTGCAACACATAAGAACTACGAGGTAGTGGAAGGCATCTGCGCCGGTATCAGTACACCTATGCTCCGCCGCTACCGCAAAGTACATCTGATAGACAGCCATGGCATAGAGATCACACTGCTTCTCAGTAAATCGGCCCTGCTTAAAATAGGCGAGCCCTACCGATTTTACTTTCAGAAAGGGTCACGGCCTGTCGTTGGAAATGACTATCTGGACGCAGCACTTTCAACAAACAGCTTTTTGGGCTATGAAGCAATCAGCGAGCCGGAGGAGCATCCCGATCCGTCCTCTGAATCCTAAAAATGCGAGGTGGTTTTGAGCCACCTCGCTTTCTTAAAGGGCATTTTGCAAATCACAATGACCAACGCCTGATTTCCTTATATTTTGCAGAATACATTCCTTCTGTCCCTATTTATTGGGTAGATCAAGGAAAGGAGGGTTTCCTATATATAAGCCCCACACCATCGAACAATATAAAGTCTATCGCTTTCTGGAAGAAAACTTTGCGCTGGAGCATTTCCTGCTCGCTCCTTTGTCACGCTTCGGACTGATGCTGGAGGACAAAACCGGTGAAAAAATCGCGTTTGCCTTTCTCAATGACTGTGTGCAGGAAATACCTGTACCGGCTCCAGCTGCTCCGAAAACAGTAATCGCTTTTCTAAAACAATTCCGCAGCCTTACGCCCCGCCCAGTCATCCATGACTTTGAAGCGCTGACCCGCTGGTGGCTGGACAATCCCAACCCGCTTACCTACCAGCAGGCGCTTGGTATGTCCGATATTCTTTACCGCCATTTTCTGTCTCATCCTCTGATCAATGAAGATGACGCCCTTCGGCTGGCACGCAAAGGACTCGTTACTGAATCGGAATATAACGACCTGCAGCTATGGTATTTCAACGGCCATACGATGTCCTGCTGGTTTGGTTCCCTGGGAGTGGATGGCACCGGCAGCCTATATGGTCTGATCTTTGACTACCAAACTGCATCTCCAACAAAAACGCAGTTCTATCTATTGGACGACTACTACCGTATTATGAACCATCTTACAGAGTAAGACCTTTTCAACTACTACATATCGTACTTGTCGCTGGCTATAAATCTATATATAGCGTTTTACATCTTGACAGGCACAAGATACAGTGCTATACTGAACTTGTAATTGATTTTTGTGCGTATCCCATTTGGGAATACAGGTCTTTTTGATCTGTACCGTAGGCCAAAAGCCTGCATTGCACACGCTGTTAAGTTTGTATGCAAGTGTCAGTGATTTTTTGCGCCCTTTTAGGGCCGAAAAACTGCTGGCACTTTTTTATATAGATAATAATGCCAATGGCAGAAAGGAGTGTTATGGCACAGATTTTTGTGTTCGGGCGCGTCATGAACGACCTTGTACCCAAAGAAAGCCAGTCCAAACAAAGCTATGTATGCTTTGATCTGATGGAACGCACCAAAAACTGGACGCAGTTCTATCAGGTATGGGCCTGGGATGCAGATGTCACCCGGCTCATGCAATTCAAGGTCAAAAAAGGCAGTGTGATCTGGCTTGCCGGCTCACAGCGGCTGGTAGATGTTCGCATGAAGGACGGTAAATTGGAAAAGAAGCTGAAGGTCAGTCTAAATGACTTTGGTTTCCTCCCCAAACAGCCCGCCGCAGCGAACAGACAGGAGAATGACCCGGACATTACTGCGGAACCCGCACCGCCTCTCACAGAGGTATTGGACGGCGACCGTGAATCCCTGCCGGAGTAGTTTACTTCGGCGCCCAAGAGGGACCGTATCAAGTTTTTCAGAATGAAACTGAAAGCTTGGTGCGGTCCCTCTTTTTTTGTTTTCCAACAAATTCAGAAAAAAGGATGGTATCAAACATGAATAATGACAAAGGACTTTTGAGCGGCAGCATCACGATCCTGATTGGTGCGGTCATCGCAATTATGGCTCTGGTACGTGGGCCCTGGCAGGTTTGGCTACTTCTGGGCGTTTTCACTCTCTGGGGACTGTGGGTAGTTTTGATCTTGCTTCTCCCCTATATGCAGCAGGCTAAACGGCATCGCCAGCGTCAGCAGCGCACCAGACGGCTCCATGCAGAAGGCATCCAAACAAGAAGTTTTGAGATCCCTGACCTGGGCAGCACCAGCTCCGATGAACTGCTGGTTCGCCACACCAACCATCGTATTCTGGCATATCTGCGCTCCGCTTATCCGCAAGCCACCTTCGAGTGGTGTGAAAAGCAGCCGGAGCAGCTAATCCGCAATGGCGGTACCGGCCGCATCCGTGTGTTTGGCATTGACGAGTTTGATCACGCTGATGTGACACTGGATCAGAACGCCAATATCAAATGCGATATGGTCAAGATCGTTCCGCTATCCAAGGTCGGCGGAGAAACAAACGAGGATGATGCAACACCTCCAAACAGGCAGCCTGTTGATCCCCGTATCTGGTATGAAACGCAGGGACGCTCTGTACTGGAAGCACTGATCTCCGACCTTAATTCCCGTGGACACAGCAAACTGACGCTTCGTGAAGACGGTGATATCTGCATTGAGCAGGGCGAAGATGCTGTTTCTCAGGAGCATCTGAACAACTTTCCCCAGAAGGTCTACTGGCCCCGTCTGGCAGAGGTACTGGAAAGCAATGGTCTGGCGGCTGAAGTCACTGCCCAGGGTATTCAGGTATCCTGGTAATGCTTCTGCTGACAAGGAACACAGAGAAAGGAGTGAACTTGACGAATGAAATCAGGACTTACCATCGTGGAAATGGCACAGCAGATTGAACGCCAATCCAAACTCAAGCAAGACTATTTGCTTGATACCAGGCGACTTCAAGTAGAACCTTTTGGTTCTCAACTTTATCTCCACACCTTTGATGACCACGATGACCCACTGGTGGAGCCATTGGAGATCAACCAGATTGCCCATCGGCAGATCGGCACACATCTGAAGATTCCGGCTGCTTACTATGACCGTATGCTTTCCGATTATCCGGAACTGCTGGCAGAGAATGTGAATTCCTGGTTCCAGCGGGAACCGACCCAGCGTATGGTCCGCACCCTGGATGGCACTGTACGGGCGTTTTTGAGCAACCGCTATCGCCGCATTGACAATCTGGACATTGCAGAAATCGTCCTTCCTGTCATTCAGCAAATGGAGGACGCCTATTTTGAAAGCTGCCAGATCACGGACAGCCGTATGTACATCAAGGTAGTCAACAAGCGGCTTGAAGCCGAAGTTGTACCCGGTGACATCGTACAGTCCGGCGTTATCATCAGCAATAGTGAAGTTGGACTGGGTTCCGTCAACATCCAGCCTTTGGTCTATCGGCTGGTATGCAGTAACGGCATGGTCGTCAACGATGCCCAGACTCGCCGCACTCACATCGGCCGGGTCAATGAGGCAGATGAAAACTTCCAACTGTTCTCACAGGAGACGTTAGCCGCTGATGACCACGCATTTGCCATGAAGATCAAAGATACCGTGATGGCCGCCGTGGATGAAACGCGGTTTACACGGGTAGTTGGCATGATGCGTGAAGCCACAACCGTTCAGATGAATACCACTGATATTCCCGGCGTTGTCCGTCTGGCAAGCAAGGATTTCAATATCACCGAGGAAGAAAGCACCGGCGTTCTGCAGCGTCTGATTGAAGGCAAAGATCTGACCCTCTATGGGCTATCCAATGCCGTAACACGCTTTAGTCAGGATGTGGACAGCTATGACCGCGCCACTGCCCTGGAGGGGATCGGATACAATATCCTGTCCATGCCCCGACAGCAGTGGAACCGTATCAATCAGATGGCCGCCTGACCATCTGCAACCATCACAATTTTTAAGGAGGAACCACTATGTATAATCAGAACAGCGATTTGATGAAACAGGAAAAATTCATGCTCCCCACTATGATCGAAGGCGATTTCAGCGCCGAGGAACTGGCTGAGGACGCCGATGGTCTGCAGATGAGCTTTCAGCGTGTCAAGATTCCCGCCGGCGGCACACTCCAATTTGAGATGCCGTCCGATGATCCGGACAATCCCGACTATGAAAAGAATCTGGTAGGCGTCATTCTACATAACCACGCCACCTGCGCCTACTGGCCGGCTGGCAGCGAATATGACGACGATACCACGCCGCTTTGTTCTTCTGTGGATGGCAAGGTTGGCATCGGCACTCCCGGAGGCGCCTGTGCTGCCTGCGTGATGAACCGCTTTGGTTCTGCACCTGATGGCAGCAAAGGAAAAGCCTGTAAAAATATGCGTGTGCTCTACCTGCTTCGCAGTGGTGAGTACATGCCTCTGCAGGTAAATCTGCCTCCTACCAGCATCAAGCCCTTCAAGGAATTTCTGAACCGGGCCTTCATGCTCCGCCGCCGCGCCACTTACGGCAGTATCGTGCAGATTGGTCTCAAGCGTGAGAACAACGGCACCAATGACTACAGTGTTGCTACCTTCAAACTGCTGCAGGATTTCCAGGGCGAGGAGCTGGCTCAGATCCGGGCTTACGCCAACAGTTTTAAGGAGCAGATCAAACTCCTGCTCCAGCAGCGTGCCGAGATCACTGAGGAGCAGCGCGACACCGGCTGCGATTATGTAATCGAGCCTGGCGCCATGACCAACGAGCCGGCAGACGGTCACTATACTGTCAGCCAGATCAATGGTGACTGCGAGCAGCTGCCCGCATAAGTATTCTGATGTGGCCTGCGCCACATGACACATGAACAAAGGGATGCCTTCGGTTTAACACACCGGAGGTATCCCTCTTTTTTTATTTAAGGAGGAAAACACAATGTTATGTGAAGTACCATTAACCAAAGAACAACAGGCATTTGCCACTGATCATCACGGACTAGTCTACAAGTTCCTGAATGAAAACCATCTGCCGGAAGATGAATTTTATGATGTGGTTGTTTTCGCATACTTAAAGGCAGTAAAAGATTACTTCAACTCTCCATCTGCACAAAAATTCTCTTTTAGCACAATCGCCACACGACAAATGAAATTCCGGCTCTATGATTACTTCCGCACCCAGGAGCGCCGCAAGCGCAATATGGAGGTTCTCAGTATTCACGTCGGATTATATCCCGATGGTGCACCTTTAGAAGATACCATTCCTGCCCATGACCCAATCATGCAGCAGTTGGAAATGGATCTTCTGCTCCACGAGCTGGCCGGCAGAGTCTCCAAGCAGCAAATGGATATTGTTCATCTGAAACAGGGCGGCTATGGTCTCCGTGAGATTGCCCGCACCCAGAAGGTTCCCATGCGGCGCATTAAAGAGTTGCTGGCTGAAGTCCACGATGTACTGCTGGACATTTGCTATGGATGAACCCATTACAGATAAGAAATACCCTTACATCCACATTTTCAAAAAGATTGGAGGTCAAACCGAATGAAGAAAGAAAAGAAACAGATCGTTTTGAATGGCTCTCTGCTGCGTCCGCTGTCTGTTGGGCGTGGTGCGCTTCTGCACGCCGGAGGAAACATCTACCATACTTCGCGTGTGGTGACGATTCTGGAGGAGTCGGAGGATTGCGTCCGTTTTGAAACGCAGAACTCCCACTACCATCTGTCCATGTCCCCTTTTCCGCTGGCGGCTGTCAGTCCGCTCCCTGTGAGATTGGCCGCATGTGCGTGAAGGGACTGTAAATGGTTTGGAACAGCCGGCTCCCGCTGACTATTCCACAAGTTCTGGCCGTGGCGGATACCATTCCGTCACGGCTCTTTTTATGGAGGAACAAAATGAATGAAGAAATCATGAATGAGATCCAACCAGTCCGCCCCAAAGACCAGTTTCCCTTTTCCTGCCGTCAATGCGGGGCATGCTGCCGCAATATTGAAGGCTGTGTAATGGTGGAAAGTCTGGATGCCTACCGTCTGGCTCGCTATCTCCGAACAAAAGGTGAGCTCATCGAAGGAATAGAGGATTTCCTGTTCCGCTACTGCGATCCGGAACCTCTGACCGAAGAAGGCTTCCCTATCTATATGCTCAAGACAAAAGCCCCAAACGGCTCCTGTATCTTCCTTATGGATGGGCGCTGTTCCGTCTACCCTGCCCGTACCCGTACCTGCCGTATCTATCCTCTTACCGTAGGTCCAGGGGAGCGTGGCCGTGATTTTGAATACTGCCTGTGTCTGGACCGGCACCGGAGCCACTTTACCGGCAGCCGGGTATCCGTCAAGGACTGGTTGTATCAGAATTTTAAGAGGGAAGACAAAGAATATGTAAAGCGGGAATATGAGATTGCCACCGAACTGGGCAAACTGATGCGCGCCATTGACCCTGCCATGCGGCAAGGCATTGTATTCAAGGTACTCTACTACCGCTATTACAATTTTGATTTAGACCAGCCTTTTCAGCCTCAGTATGAGCAGAATAACCGACACCTGTTAGCAGACCTGCACCGGATTGCCGGGGAACAGTAAAAGGCAAATGGCTTTTAGAAAGGGGGCCTTATTTTATGAATTTACACGAAACAGCGATGGGGCAAAGATTTTTTAATGTTCAGCTCCCTGCACTGATCAACACACTCAAAGACATTGCGGCGGCGCTTTCCCACCCTGCACCATCTGCTATATCCTTTCCGGCAGACCCACGCTTTCTCACTTCGCTCTATTATGGCGAATATGAAGCAGATGTGTTCAAGCCCGATAAACGCCTCGCACCTTTTAACCAGGCAGTACAGCAGAAAGAAAAAGCTCTGCTCCCGCTGCTCTCCAACGAGGCGTCCATCGCTTTTGAACAGTATCAGGCTGCGGTACAATGCCGCAATTCTGCTGTATTGGAGCAGGCATACGCCTCTGGTTACCGTACCGCTGTGCAGATGTTTGCGGCAGGCTTAGGTCCACAACCGCCAGTACCGGAACATGAGGAGGATAGCAATGGATGAGAACAGACTGCCCGAACTGCCCCAGGAAGCTTTTCGGCCAATGATCGCACAATCAGTCCAACTGGAACAGTTTTTGGGGGAAGAACTGATTTTTTGCTTTCGGGATCTTGATGGCGTCCATACCTTTACTACCTGCTATGGCGATATCTACAAAACAGTCAACGCACTGCGGGACTATGTCCGGCTTCTGGAATCGGTGTGCGATCAGTGGGAGCTGACTGGATTCCATCGTGCTACCTATGAGTACCATGCTGAAAAGCTTCGTAAAATTGCGGATAAACTGCAAGCTGGTATCGGCTACGACTATGACAAAGCCGTGGAAAGATGCAAAAAGAAACGAGCTAGAAAGTCCCACAGCAACGATGTCGGGGAAGATGCCCTTCTGCTGACGGTACGGGCTGCCGGCAAGTCCACTGACAATGAAAAGGAGGCTGCGCCTTATGAGGAAGATACCCCTTGGGAACCTGAACTCGAATAACCCTATAAAAACATCTGTTAAAAAGTATCATGCAAGCGTTACCCGACAATCCCCCAGAGAACGGAATCGATTGCTGGCTTGCAAGAATTTTGCGTTTACCCACGCCAATGTGCATAAGCACTGCCGCCACTTCCGGCGCGGATAGCCGTCCGGAAGCTACCCACGGAGGATGCCTATGGAACGAGATGAACTACGCACCACTTTAGTGAACCATCTGGAAACCCTGCGGCGCAATCTGCAGGTCGTATCCATGGAGGTGCTGAAAACCAAGTACAAAAAACCATTTGATGCCCTGCGGCAAGACATCTGTAAAGCCGCTACCGCCTATACCCGCTTTCTGGTATTCGACGGTATGCGGATCAAACACAAATACTTTGATGAGGCTGTACCCTATATCGATACAGCTGTGAAGCAAACCAAGCGACTCAAACAGATCTCAGATGCTGCCTTTCAGCGTCAGGATATTGACGAGATCGAATCACTCGCCCTTGCCCTGCGCAAAGAGATAGAAGCAGCTCTGCAGCCCTTCTATATGGGACATATGTGCCTTTATGTGACGCCGGAATGCTTTGATGACCCGCCCAAGACGCCGGAAGTCTACAACGATGCAACCGCCTGTGTCTGGCGGGATGGTACATGGCAGCTTCTGGAGGATACCAGCAAAGGGTTCCTGCTCTTTGTTCAATCCAAATCCAAGGAGGAAGCTGCCGCATGAAAAAGACATCTCAGCAATATCTAAACAGCAAAGCACACGGTTATCTCATGGAGGCCAAAGCCTGTAAGCTTTTGCTCAAAGACTTGGAGCGCATCCGCGCCAAGCTCAGGCGGCACATCGAAAAGGAAGCCGCAGACCGCGAGGCAGAATTTGAAGCAGCTATGCAATACCATAGCGAAAGTGACATCCAGGAAGCCTACGGCTGGGAATTTATCAGCGAACAGCAATATGAACGCTATCTGGAATTGTTCCGTCAAGGCCGCAAGGCACTTGATGAACACAGCCCCACTGTTACAGAGCTGGCTCTCTCCATCCTGAACCGCATCTTTCAGGATATTGATAGAGACTGCCGCCAATGCGAGTTTGAAGCCCTGTCGCCGGAAGAACAGCTTGCCGAGTTGAAGCGTGCTGAAGAATCCAGGCAGGCATGGAGGCAGTATATCGCCAGTCTGAAAGAAATGGTCGGCTCTATGACTGGAAAGACCAATGACCACACTGAGTCAAAAAATGTAGCAACTATACACAAGGAGGATGCAAAATGAAAATTCACGAAGATCGTTCTCATATGAATATTGATACCAGATGGTTTGAAAAAGGCTATGCCAAAGAAGACGTCCACTCCCTGCGCCTGCAGTCCCTATGCACCGAAGCAGAGGCAGCAGCCAACAAACAGTTTTATGACAGCCACACCCGCGAAGAATGGGAGCAGTATATCCGTCAGGCAAGTTTGGAGAGCAGCGCAGCAATGAAACCCGTCATGGAAGCCATCGCACAGGACTTTGTCTGCTACCAGTATGACGAAAATATCCCTGTGTCCTATGGCAGCGACCGATGGGATCTGTACTTCTGGTGTAATCCCTTTAACGGCGCCGCAGACGCATCCGAACGGGATTTCTCATATTTCACGCTGACCTTTAACGAACGTCAGATGCTGGAGAAACGAAGAAAAGTCTGTCAACAGGTGCTGGATCTCCTATGCTCACGCTTTCAGGAGCATCCTAATCTCGATGTAGCCGTACAGTATTCCATATGGTTTGACCATCCAAAGATCCACGATGCGGTGGAGCGCGCAAAGCCCCGTCTGCATGGCCTGCGCTGTATTCAGGACCAAAAAGAAGGAAAGCTGCTCCTGCAGGACGGTGCCCTGCTCTTCAAGCCAAAATACGCAAAGAAATATACCCGCACGCTGAGCCAGAGCCAGATTTTGTCCCTTAGTTGGGAACTGGGCGTAGAGGACGGAGAGCCTGATACCGATGCTGCACCTGTTACCTTGCCTTACAAGAAATTTGGTGCCACGCACCCCATCCAGCTGCAGGTGACTTCCTACCTGAATGGAAACCTTGCCATACAAATGGTGACATGGGAAAGCGGTGACCCGGAACCCTGGGCGACTCTCACCGTCAACCTGCCCGGCCAACGGCAAAAAGACCATGCCTTTATCGACACCAATGCCGATTCGGAATTTCCCACCTGGCTCATACGACATGGTCTGGCTATCCCAACCGGTCGCACCATGCAGAGTGGGTTCTGCACCTATCCTGAATATCGTTTTCGTGCCAACCGGCTGCAGGAGCTGGACCCGGAAGGGTATGCAGGCTACCTGAAAAACTTTGAAAGGCGGTGCAGCGCATGAAATATAAGGCAGTTTATGATGTACTGAATGAAAGGCGGCAGACTACCCCCGGTTTCTGTTACCATGACCGCAGCGGCTGGCGTGCTTACCCCCAAACCTACATGACCATGCAGTGCCCTTTATGGATTATTGCTGAAGATGCTGCCACGGGCAGGCGTCTGTGGATCACCCAGGAGGGCACCCGATTTAACATTTCCATTCGAAGGATGGATGAACAGGGGCGTAACTATGGCCCTACCTATCGCATTACTTGTGAAAACAGGACAAAGCTGGCTCAGGTTCTGCGCTATCAGTTCGAGTCAAAGACTTTGGCTGTGTAGCTGACGATGACCAGAGAGGAACTGCATTCCTCTCCCTGCTCCGGTTTCCTTGTTCGGAACACACACTAAGAAGCACCGGCAATCTGCATTTTTGCAGGCGTCTGGTGCTTCTTTGGAGGAAAACGCTTATGAATACTCTCGCATTTACGCTGGGCGAACACCGAGCCCAGCTGACTTTGAAAATCAGTACATATCCCAACGGCAATCTCGCCATCAAACTTTATGAAAAGGATCACGGCATCCTGATTTTTTGGGAAACCCTTACCACCAACTTAACCGGATTCCGCCCCGACCACTGCGCTTTCATCAATATAAAAGCCGCAGACGGACTTTTTCCGGCCTGGCTGTCAGACAATCACCTTGCGGAACCCACTGGACAAATTCTTGAATCGGATGGCTGTCTTTACCCTGAATACCTGTTTTATGGCAAAGAACTGGATGCCCTGGATCATGAGGGGCACACCCTCTACATCCGGCATCAGAAAGGCGAACTGGGGTGCCACTTTGAGCGGCTGTATATTGCCCTGCGCAGACTGGCGCGGGAAATCAACGGGTTCAGCTACACCGATTACAGCGGCTGGCGGTGTCTGGATGGGAGTTCCTCCACCCTGCCCCTCTGGATTGAGGCATCTGATCCTTCTCATGGCCGCAAATTCATCTTCACACAGAAAGGTCCCGCACTCCAGACTATCATCCGCTATGCCGATGGTACGGAGAAGCAGTGCATCTATCGGCGCAAAGAGGACATGGCAGGCGATCTGATGACCATGTTCCAGGATGAGCTGCGTGTTTACCCTCCCTGGTCTGAAGACCGAAGGAAACGGTACGAATATTAAACACGATAAAATAGGAGGACATCATCATGAAGATCCGTATCTATCCCAAATCCCTGTTGGAAACCATGTGGCAGCAGGACAAACTGCTGTTTACCCCAGAGGCGGAGCAACCACCCCTGTGTCTTCGGTGTGGTCAGCCGCTGGATTGCAGGCTGGTCATCAACGCCCTGAGCCGCTATGCAGATGTCCATATCTGCGAGGCGTGCGGTATGGATGAAGCCCTGCGTGATGCCAACCGTTGCCCACTCCCTCTAACAGAATGGGCAGCTGTCAAAAACGGTTTGAGCCAGCAGCAGACCGACTTTGAAAATCCGTTGCTGACTACTTCCTGCACCTTTGAAGATCTGTTTCAGCAGGGCTCCCGTCCTGCCAGCGAGATAGCCTATTCCCGTTCTGATTATGACGGATGGAAATGGTGGACCACCTGGCATCAGTGCCAAAAGGATACGCCTGTTCTGGAAGTTGCCCGTGAAATTGATGCTTTCCAGAATGCGCTGTTCCAACTGCCGGAGTTTCTGAATTTGGATACCCTGACACGGTTCTGCCGAGGGTACGCCCAGCCCACCAGCGAGCCCACCGAATTCAATTTGTATTCGGAAACTGCCCACTTTTATATCTGGCTGCGGTTAGTCACCCGGCATCGAGATTATAATGCCTATGTGCATTACTATCTGAAAGGTTAAAAATTTACAACGCACCGGATACAGTATGCCTATCGGCTCTGTATTCGGTGCGTTTTTCTCTCTTTATATACCGCACCATAATCATATCCAAAATATTTATGAAAAATTAGATGCCACAAATTCTATTGAGGGATAAAACAAAGCTATTATTTTAGGATACATTAGCCCCTTACTGTAACCCAGTGATAAAAAACGTCGGCGAAAAGGTGTCAAATCCTCCACATCTGTCTCTCCTTTTTTGTCCGTTTTCCCGCATTTAGAACCTCGTTTTGAGGGGAACAGGATAACTTTATCTAGCCGACCATGCGGAAAAACCTTTGATTTCCGTGGACTTTTACCGTCCTAAATGCGTAGACTTGACTTTTGGGGACTTTCTAACTATAATGATATTCAAGCAGGGGGACTACCTTGTAGTTGAGAAGGTTAAAACCTGACCCTTTGAACCTGTTGGCTAATACCAACGCAGGGAGCTAAAGAATACAGATTCGTATTTTTTGGACATTCTCTGTTTTGGGAATGTCCTTTTTTAATTGAATAAGATATGATATGTGTTTGCGAGGGAACTGAACAAGTTGAAAAAGGTAAGACCTGACCTCTGGACCTGTCGGCTAATACCGGCGTAGGGAAGCAATTTCTTACGCTCGTATTGCGTCTGAAAGAGCTTCTAATTGTTTTAGAGGCTCTATTTTTTTATCTTAGGAGGATCAAACATGGCATTTATGAAAGACATTTTAACCCGCAACATCCCCATTTGGGAAGAATGTGCAGCTACCCCATTTGTGCAGGAAGTGCAAACTGGAAAGCTACCTCTTGAAAAGTTCAAGAGATATATGATTCAGGATAGTATCTATCTGAAAAACTATGCCCGTATATACGGCAAGGCAATTTTTCATGCTGATACATTAAGAGAAATTCAGCTTTACTATTCCATGCTGAATTTTGTAAATGATACGGAATCAGAAGTGCGTCTGGATTATCTAAAGCAGTTTTGCATGACGGATAATGATATTGAACTGATCGCTCCTCTGCCTGAAAATCAAAATTACATTGATTTCATGTTTGAGATTGCGTCACATGGAAAGAATGAAGAAATTTTAATGGCGGTTCTTCCCTGTATGCTAAGTTACAGCTATATATTCCGCAAATTGGCGGCTGTTCCTACAAGCAGACAGTCAAGATATTGGGACTTTATCAAAGATTATGCGGATGAACAATATGCAGAAAGCTGCAAAGAATGGTCTGCTTTTGCAGAGCATAAATGTGCCGGGTTATCAGTAGCAAATAAAAAGTATCTGGCTGATATTTTTGAAAAAGCAAGTTTGTTAGAGCTTGCTTTTTGGAAGATGGCCTATCGGAACGAGAGAATGGAGGAAAATGCAAAATGAAAAAAGTATTGTCCATTGCCGGATCAGATTGCAGCGGAGGTGCAGGTATTCAGGCTGATTTGAAAACTTTTTCTGCTCACGGTGTATTTGGAATGAGTGTTATTGTTTCTGTTGTTGCAGAGAACACCAGCCGTGTTATCGACATCCAAGATATTACCCCGGATATGATTGAAAAACAGATTGACGCCGTATTTGAAGATATTGAAGTGGACGCAGTAAAAATCGGTATGCTTTCTACACCAGAATGTATGAAAGCGGTGGCAAAGAAACTATTACAATATAAGCCCCAAAATGTCGTAATCGACCCGGTTATGTATGCCAAAAATGGCTGCCCATTGATGAATCCTACGGCGGTTTCCACCTTGATAGACACAGTAATTCCACTGGCCGATGTACTTACTCCGAATATTCCAGAGGCAGAGAAAATAGCAGATATGCAGATTTCCACAGTTTCAGATATGGAGGCTGCCGCAAGAAAAATATATGCCATGGGTTGTAAGGCGATTGTTGTCAAGGGTGGACATCATATAGGAAATGCTGTTGATGTCCTATTTAATGGAGAAAATTTCTACCATTTTGAAACATCCCGCATTGATACGAAAAATACTCATGGGACAGGCTGTACCTTTTCTTCTGCAATCGCTTCCCAGCTTGCAAAGGGAAAAAGTGTTCCGCTTGCAGTCGAATCTGCAAAGGCATATGTCACAATGGCAATCGAACACTCTCTTGCGATTGGGAAAGGCTGTGGCCCGACGCACCATTTCTACGAATTGTATCAGCATGGTTTATCTAAAGAATAGGCAGGTGCAAAATGAACTTTGATTATACACTTTATCTTGTTACTGATCGTCAACTAATGAGCTGCGATAGCCTGACAGAAGCGGTGGAACAGGCAATTTTAGGAGGCTGCACAATGATACAACTCCGAGAAAAAGAATTGTCCTCATTAGAATTTTACAATCAGGCTGTTGCCGTGAAACAGGTTACGGATAAATACCATATTCCCCTTATCATAAACGACCGGATAGATATTGCAATGGCTGTGCAGGCTACGGGGGTACATATTGGACAGCATGATTTACCTGCGGCTGCCGTCCGCAAAGTAATTGGGGAAAATATGCTGTTGGGAGTATCCGCATCTTCCATTGCAGAAGCAATACAGGCACAACAGGATGGTGCAGATTATTTGGGAGTTGGCGCAATGTTCCCTACTGGAACTAAAACCGACGCTGATTCTGTATCAATGGAAGAATTACAGAAAATCCGCGCAGCCGTTTCTTTGCCGATAGTTGTTATTGGCGGTATCAATAAGGGAAATGCAGGGCGTTTCAAGCCCATGGGAATTGACGGGCTGGCTGTTGTATCTGCCATTATAGCGCAGTCTGATATAAAAGCTGCTGCTGCGGAACTGAAAGATTTATTTTGCGGAAAGGAAAAGAAAAATGGATTTTAATGCGGCAATCTTTGATTTAGATGGAACAATTCTGGATTCAATGGATGTATGGGAGCATATAGATATTCAGTTTTTGAAAAAGAGAAAGCTTCCCGTCCCGGAAAATTATGTAACTGAAATATGTGCAAGGAGTTTTGAGGAAGCCGCACAATACACCATTGATCTTTTTGGATTGCAGGAAACGGTAGAGGGAATTATTGAGGAATGGAATAATATGGCGGTCGAGGAATACAGCAACCATGTCGGTCTGCTGCCCCATGCCCTTGATTATCTTCTGCGCTTAAAAGAACATGGAATAAAACTTGCAGTTGCTACGGGGTTGCCGGAAAAGCTCTATATGCCATGCTTAAAGAACAATTCGATTTTAGAATTATTTGACGCCTTATGTTCAACAGATGAGGTGCAGCGGGGAAAAGAATATTCGGATGTCTTTGAATTGGCTGCAAAAAAATTAGGGGTCGCACCTGAACACTGCATTGTGTTTGATGATGTACTTCCAGCAATTAAAAGCGCAAAGGCAGCCCGTATGTTAGCAGGTGGGATTTATGATAAGTATTCCGCAGATCAGCGTGCAGAGATAGAAAGGATTGCTGATATTTACTTACTTGATTTTCGGCAAGCACCGATCCCACACAAAGAGGCATGAAAATGGAAAAATGGGATTTATATAATGCAAAACGGGAAAAGTCTGGAATAACAGTGTGCCGTGGAGAAATCATACCCAAAGGGCTGTATCATTTATCTGTGAGTGCATGGATCGTCAATCAGCAGGGGCAGTATCTTTTATCACAGCGGCATCCGAAAAAGCAATACCCTCTTTATTGGGAATGTACGGGTGGTTCTGTACTTTCCGGGGAAACCAGCTTGCAAGGAGCAATCCGAGAGGTAAAAGAAGAATTAGGAATACTGCTTACTCCCGGAAGTGAAAAATTGATTTATCAGACCAGACGGGAAAATGTGCAGGATTTTTACGATGTTTGGCTGTTTCATAGGGATATAAAGATTGAAGAAATGCGTTTACAGGAAACAGAAGTTGTAGATGTTCAATGGGTAAGTTCAGATAAGTTATTTGAGATGTTTCGCCTGAAACATCTGCACCCTCTAATTACCTATGTAGATCAGCTAATAGGCTGAAAAACCCTTGATTTCCGTGGACTTTTAACGCCCTAAATGCGTAGACAGGAGGTATCTTTTCCGCTGGCGCTCAGCCTTTTAATTCCGTGTTGCACATGAGGCGGAAATCTTACTGCACCAGACAGCGAAGAATCATTTTGACGAACTGGGAATCAAAAAGCTCCCCTCTGTCAAATCTCTCCGAGAGGAATACACCGATCTTCTGGAACAAAAACGGAAAGCCTATTCTGCCTATAAGCAGGCCAAAAATGATATGAAAGAACTTCATAATGTTCGGGCCAATGTGGAATATCTATTAGAGATTTCTTCCCCACCACAACCGCAGCGCAGCACAGAAAAATCCCGTCAATAAGATTTGTCTGCTTTTGGTTTTCAGCGTTCCAACGGAACGCGCAGCCATTGCCACCGGCAATGATCTCAGGGGTTTGGGGATATGTCACCAACAAGCATTAGCAGGAATTCCGGAAACGGGATTTCTGCTAAATACGCAATCTTACGTAAGATTGCATTGCTTGCCAGTAGTTTACCAGTAGTTTAGCCCCATGTATTGACATCTTATCCTCACTTGTGTTATACTGTTATGCACAACAGCATAACAGTTAAAACACACGGAGGATGCAGCAATGAAACTGATTATTTCAAATGTATCTGGCGTCCCCATATACGAGCAGATTAAACAGCAGATCAAGGCGGCTATTTTATCTGGCGAGCTTCAAGCCGAAGAAACTTTGCCCTCCCTTAGAACACTTGCCAAAGACTTAAAGATCAGCGTCTTAACAGTGACAAAGGCATACACAGAATTAGAGCAAGAGGGCTTTGTTAAAAATGTGCAGGGGCGTGGATGTTTCGTAATGGGGTCTGGTTCAGAACTGATTAAGGAGCAGCTTATTTGCAAAGTAGAAAACAATCTCACCGAAGCAATAAAAGCTGCAAGAATGGCAAATCTATCCACAGAGGAATTACATCGCCTTTTGGACATTTTAACGGAGGTAAAAACAGATGACTAATTATTTAGAGGTAACGAATCTTTCAAAATCTTTTGATTCTTTTCAACTTCATAATATCAGCTTTACTTTGCCAAAGGGATATATTATGGGCTTGATCGGCCCGAATGGTTCTGGCAAAACAACGACAATCAAACTGATTTTGAATATGCTCAAGCGCACCGGCGGTACAGTCAAAGTGATGGGGCTGGATAATATCGCAGAAGAACAAAAAGTAAAATCAGAGCTGGGCGTTGTTTTCGATACAAATTATTTCAGTGATGATTGGAAAGTGTCGCAGGTTGAAAAATCCATTTCGGTATTTTATCCAAATTGGGACAGCCAGAAATTTGCGGATATGTTACGGAAATTTCACATTGCACCAACCAAAAAGGTAAAAGAACTTTCCAAAGGTATGCAGATGAAGTTAATGCTTGCCTGTGCGTTTTCATACGACGCCAAACTGCTGATCCTCGACGAACCGACCAGTGGACTTGACCCGGTTTCCAGAGATGAACTTTTGAAAATTCTTTCAGAGTATATTGAAGATGGTGAGCATAGTGTTTTGTTCTCCACCCATATCACAGGCGATTTGGAGCGTGCAGCCGATTATATTACCTACATCAGTTATGGCGAGCTGTACTTTACTGGCAGCAAAGATGATTTTGTAGATATGTTCCGCATTGTAAAAGGTGGAATTGAGGAACTGTCCGATGATCTGAAAAATAAGGCGGCTGGTATTCGTACATTCCCTACGGGATTTGAGGCGCTGATGAAAACCGAAGATATTAGCGGTTTCCCTAACCTGACCATTGAGCCTGCCACCATTGATGAAATTGTAGTGTTTACAAGCAAGAAAGGTGACGATTATGAGTAATATTTTGAAATCCACAAAATTAGATATTGCATTGGTAAAACCCTATTTTAAGACAATTTGTTTCACCCTGCTTCTGCCGATTGTGTTTGCCGCAATCAATCGTTCTTTGCTGACAGGGGTATCATTTGCTATGTGCTTTATTGCCATGACGACGGGATATACCTTTTCCATCACAGAAAAAAACAGTATGGATCGTCTGTTTGGTATTTTACCTGTTCGTAAAAGTGAGCTTGTGATCGGACGCTATGTTTTCGTCCTTGCAATGGGGCTTCTTTCCTTGATTATTTCTTTGATTGCACAGCCGCTTGTCTTGAAAGTGCTGGGTGAAACAGTTGGCGTATTTGATATTGTAACTGCCGCTATTGCAGGAGTATTCTTATTTGCACTCTATACCGTGTTCCAGATTCCGGGATATTACAAGTACGGCTCAATCAAAGGACGGGTATTTATGTATATTCCAGTGGCCGGTTTTTTGGTGACTTTACTTCTTCTCTCTAAAATGCCAGCTATCGGGAACTCAATTATTTCAGTCGTTGAATCTTCTCCGATACTTCTTGTGTTGCTTGCGGTTTTTGCTATTGTCGTGATGTATGCGGTTTCAATCTTCTTGTCCATTCGGGTTATGAAGAATAAGGAAATGTGAGGTGATTGTATGGATTTCACAATTTTGGCAGTTGTGCTTTTGATTGGTGTTGGCGTTCCTATCCGTAATAAACTCATACGGAAATATCGGGATAAAAAGAAACAAGAAGATAATAAGGATAAGCTAAAATAATATATAAACAGCACCGGGAGGAATATGAAAATATCTTCTTTAGTGCTGCTTTTTAATAGAGCTATATTTTGCTGATAGATTTTTTGAAAAAATCCGTCCGCTGTAACATTTCGCGGACATTTGCCTGTTATACTATCTGAAAAAGATAAGGGGGGATTGATATGGCAGCAGTAAAGACAGTATCTTTAACAAAAGAATATTCTAATGGAGAACACTATTTAAGAGCAGTTGATGATATATCTTTCACAGTTGAAGAAAATGAATTTGTAGCTATTATGGGAAGTTCAGGTTGCGGAAAGACCACGTTGCTCAATTTACTAGGTGGTTTGGAAAATCCCACACACGGATGTGTCTATATCAATGATGTAGATATTACACAGTTATCTATGGAGGAAAGGAGTTCCTTCAGAAGATGGCATATTGGGTTTATTTTTCAAAATTTTAATTTAATCCCAGAGATGAATGTATTTGAAAATATAGTTTTACCTGCCAAACTTATGGAAAGAAATATCAGTAAAAAAGAAGTAATGCGGATAGCTGAAGAACTGGAAATTGAGGAAAAACTATTACAAAATCCTATGACTTTATCTGGTGGACAACAGCAGCGGGTCGCAATCGCCAGAGCTATTTATACACATCCTACCATACTTTTGGGAGACGAGTTGACAGGAAATTTAGATTCTACAACCAGTATATCCGTTATGAAATTTTTGAAAAAGATGTGTAAAAAATATAGCCAGACAATGATTATCGTTACACATGATGAAAGAATAGCAGCTATGGCAGATCGGATTATTCAGATGAAAGATGGGAGGGTTGTATAGGATGGAGAATTACGATTGTAATCAGTCGGCTGAAAGAGTGCTTATGGATGCTTCCAGGAAAAAGAATCAAAACAGAAATCGTCTACTGTTTATCGTAATTACAATTACTGTAGGCGTGATTTTTAGTGTGTTCTCTTTAATCTATGGGAAGATGGAGATTGATATTCAGAAAAATATGAAAGCCGATGGTATGGCTGTATCGACCTATATTGAAAATGGTACAGCGGATATGACACAACAGCTTACACAGCTACCATGCATAGAAAGCATTGGGAAAGAAAAGTTTGCAGGAAAATTATTAGATGATTCCATAAAATATTGTGATTGCGTCATTACAGATGTGACCGGATTTGAAAAAATGATACGTCCTGCATTTACAAATGTGGTAGGGACCTATCCAGAAAAAGAAAATGAAATTATGCTTTCTACGAAAACTCTGCAATATCTTGGAATCAAGAATCCCGAAGTGGGCATGGAAATTGAACTGGATTTTTATTGGAATGACATTTTCAATACCAGTGGAACCGGTATGCAGAACTTTTTACTTTCTGGGTATTTTACAGAGTATCAAAATCAAACCTCCGGTGCTTCTGTGGCTTTTATATCAGAGAAATCAATGGAGAAGAATGGGCTTCAATGGGAGCCATGTAGGATTTTAATAGATCATACAAAGAAATATTCCAGTGGTTCGCAAATAGAACATATGCTGACAAATAACATAAAGTTGAATGAGGGACAGAGAATTGTAAGTATGAACCCAGCAGAATATCGGGCAATAAGTGAAATGATGGGAAGTTATGGATTTGCAGTCTTTTTTTCGGTTATGGTTTTACTTTCTATGTTTTTGTTTATTTACAATATCCTAAATATTTCGCTGGAAAAAGATTTACAACGTTATGGCCTTTTACAAGTAATTGGTGTGGAACAAAAGCAGAATATTAAAGTTATGAATCGTGAGATGCTAAAAATAGGACTTACGGGAAGTATCGCTGGAGCAGTTTTAGGGGGAATGTTTATATGGGGTATTATGCCATTGTTATTAGAAAAAATGTATGCAGAGAATACATGGAAATTAGAAAGAATGGTTTTCTTTCAACCCAAACTTCTTATCCTAGCGATTGTTCTTGTGATTTTCACGTTGGGAGTGGCAGTGGAATGTCTGAAAAGAAAAATGAGAAAATTAAGTCCGTTGGAGTGTATGAAATATACGGAGGCGGTTACTTATCATAAAAGCAGGAAGAAACCGAAGATAAAGAAATTCCGCTGCTGGGGAAAACATCCTGAAATTTATCTTGCAAAGAAATATTTATTTCGGAATAAAAAAACATTTGGGATAACAAGTTTGTCATTATGGCTTGGGTGCGAATTGGCATTATGTTCTGCGGTAATTGTGAACGGAGTGGATTTACAGAATTATTATAGTAAAGAGCCGGACTTCCAAATAGGAATTACAGAGGAAGCTTGCAATTATTTAATTGAATCATCACCGGACACAAAGAATATGAAGTTTTTTCCGAAGTCCCTTATGAATGATATTGAAACGACCATAGGAAACGAACTTCATTCAGTAGAAAACATTAAAGGATTTTATCCGATCGTCGGAAAAAATGGCAAGGAGAATATAAAGATTCTAATCGATGGAGATAAAATATCCACGGTAATTCAGACAGTTAGTATCGGGGAGCAGGAAGAACTAAAAGACTTTATTCAGAAAAATGATAAGCTAGTAAATTGGGAGCAGTTTCAAAATAATCATGGAACAATCGTGCTACATGATCATAGGATGTCAGATTATATAGCAGGAGAAGTGCAGGATTATATAGGAACAGAGATGGAATTTTATGATCTGGTTCCGGTTGGTACGGAAATGAGCAGTTTAGTTCCTGAGAAATTAGTAAATTGTGGTTATCTGGATATAACAGAGGATGATTTCCCAGAGATGAAATTGTGCTGGGATGGTAAAAATATAAATATCCTATTGGTAACAGAGACTACATATGATTGGCTGGTAGAAAAATTAACACCACAAATTTTTGAAATACAATTTAATGTTGACAAAAATCAGGAGTCAGTTATCCGAGAAAGACTGAATCAGATGATTCGCAATTATAATATGGAATTTCAATCAAAATATGGACACGCTGATAAATTGAACTTGTTTTATTTAGATTCTAAATCAGAACGTTTGCTAAAGGAGCAGAACTATATTCAGACAAGTAGATGGCTACTTATGAGTATTAGTGGAATTTTAATATTTATAGGAATTATGAATTTCGCAAATACAAGAATATCGGATATTATGCTTCGGCAATGGGAGTGTAAAATCCTGGAACGTGTAGGGATGACAAAAAAACAAGAATATCGAATGTTTGTAACAGAGGGTCTTTTCTATTGGTTACTGTTATGTGGATTGCTTATGAGTTTTGGAAATTTAGGGATTGGTATCATGCAGTGGTATATGAAAATGCAGATTTCCTATTTCGCTTTCCGCTATCCGGTAAAAGAAATGATTGCGTTGATGGTATTTTTATTATTGTTCAGCATTATTTTTCCAGGAATTATTTATAAAAAACTAAAAAAGAAAAGGAAGTGAGGATATGAAGCAGATTTTAATTGTCGAGGACGACAGTTTTTTGAATAAGATGTTGGCCTATAATCTGACCGCAGACGGCTACGGCGTGACTTCTGCCCTAAATGCCAGAACCGCAGCCGAAGCCATCCGCCAGCGGGAATTTGATTTAGTGTTGCTGGACATCAACCTGCCGGACGGGAATGGTTTTGAACTGTGCAAGCTGATAAAGCCCCGGCACCTGGACACCATCCTAATTTTCCTGACCGCCAACGATCAGGAGAGCAACCAGATACGGGGCTATGAGGTGGGCGCGGTGGACTACATCACAAAGCCTTTTGTGATTGGGGCCTTGCAGCGGAAAATCAAAGCCATGTTCGCCATGCTGGAACACCATAAACCGGCCAAGGACATTTACGACGACGGGCGGCTGTTTCTGGACTTCTCGGAGCAGACCGCTTCCCTGAACGGAAAGCCACTGACCCTATCCCAGATGGAGTACAAAATGTTGAACCTGTTCCGCAAAAATCCCCGGCAAGTGCTGACCCGTGGGCAGCTTTTGGAAAAGCTGTGGGATATAGACGAGAGGTTTGTAGACGAACACACCCTGACAACCTCCATCAGCCGGATTCGCAGCAAGATTGAAGCCGACGGCGGCGCACCCTACATCAAGACCGTTTACGGCATGGGCTATCAATGGACGGGAGGCGAGGCAAAATGAAGTTTCAAAACCTATCGGTAAAGCGGCTGTTTGGCCGGGTGACAATAGGGCTTGTCCTCTCCATGTCCGGGATCACCATAGCCCTGTTTTTTGTGACAAAACAGACGGCGGTGCTGCTGACGGGCGGGGCGCTGCTGCTGTGCGCCCTTGTGGGGATTTTTGTACTGACG
>NZ_QUDX01000050.1:228-530 GCF_003477715.1 Butyricicoccus sp. AF35-5AC | reverse complement strand
TTCCGTTTTTCTCCCAGCTCGGTAATCCAGCCTTTGAGGTTTTGGATAAGCTGCCGGATGGACTTCATCAGGCGGTTGGCGGCTCTGATTTCCCGGTTCAGGTTGCCGATATTCGTCTGGATACCTCGCTTTTCCATCTGCCGGACAGCAGTCCCCTCATGGACAGTGGGGACTATATCAAGCCCCTGTCTGGCATAGGAACGCAAGTCCACACGCTCCGGGCGGTCATTGGCGTCCAGATAGCGGTTCTGGATGACCTCCCATTCATGCCGCCAGATTTCACAATACTTCTGGTCGTTCCA
>NZ_QUDX01000050.1:0-218 GCF_003477715.1 Butyricicoccus sp. AF35-5AC | reverse complement strand
ACCTCCCATTCATGCCGCCAGATTTCACAATACTTCTGGTCGTTCCAGTCCACCGTATCCTCCTTGTGGCTTTTCCACCTGCCGGACGGCAGCTTTATCCGTTCCCCATTCTCGTCAAGGTCATAAACCTTGCGGCTCTTGGGAAGCCATTTTCCATGTTCATCCATTGCCCGCATGGTCAGCAGGACATGGGCGTGGGGATTGTGTCCCGGCGGATG
>NZ_QUDX01000005.1:238072-238286 GCF_003477715.1 Butyricicoccus sp. AF35-5AC | reverse complement strand
TCGGAGGTTCGAGTCCTCTCAAGCCCACCAATTTTCAAATCAAAGATTTGAAAATTGCTAATTTGCACCTTGAAAACTGAACAATACGAAAGCAAAAGCAACATTATAGAGGATAAAAATTTGTTATTCCGATTTTGAATAAAATCAAGATCAGCATAAAAGGTTTTTCTGATAATATATTGTTGGGATACAATCGAAAAGATTGTACTACAAA
>NZ_QUDX01000005.1:236678-238062 GCF_003477715.1 Butyricicoccus sp. AF35-5AC | reverse complement strand
GACGTTTATATTGTTGGGATATGATCGAAAAGATCATACTACAAAATAGCTAAATTTAACCGAGATTACTCTAATAATTGAGATAAACGAAAGTTTATCCGCTACAATCCTCGAAAGAGGATTTTACAGCTGGTCAAGCTGTAAAGGGCGCAAGGGGAATGCCTTGGCACTGAGAGCCGACGAAGGACGCGACAAGCTGCGATAAGCTACGGGGAGCCGCAAATGGGCTTTGATCCGTGGATTTCCGAATGGGGAAACCCGATGGAGCAATACTCCATCAACGTACACTGAATACATAGGTGTACGTGGGGAACCGCCTGAACTGAAACATCTAAGTAGGGCGAGGAAGAGAAATCAACCGAGATTCCGCTAGTAGTGGCGAGCGAACGCGGAAGAGGCCAAACCGGAGGTAGCAATATTTCCGGGGTTAGGACTGCAATATGTAACTTTAATCTTTAACTGAATGCTTTGGGAAGAGCAGCGATACAGGGTGATAGCCCCGTAAGTGAAAAGGATTGAGTGCTAGCAGTATCCAGAGTACCAGCGGACACGTGAAACCCGCTGGGAAGATGGGGGGACCATCCTCCAAGCCTAAATACTACTCAGTGACCGATAGTGGAGCAGTACCGTGAGGGAAAGGTGAAAAGTACCCCGGGAGGGGAGTGAAAAAGAACCTGAAACCTTGTGCCTACAAGCACCGAGAGTCCGTTAATGGATGATCGGGTACTTTTTGTAGAACGGTCCGGCGAGTTAATATTTGCAGCGAGGTTAAGGAACTGGAGTTCCGGAGCCGCAGCGAGAGCGAGTCTGAAAAGGGCGTATGAAGTTGCAGGTATTAGACCCGAAACCGGGTGACCTATCCATGAGCAGGCTGAAGCGGTGGTAAGACACCGTGGAGGGCCGCACCCACGTCTGTTGAAAAAGCCGGGGATGACTTGTGGATAGCGGAGAAATTCCAATCGAACTCGGAGATAGCTGGTTCTCCCCGAAATAGCTTTAGGGCTAGCGTTATTTTAGATTACCGGAGGTAAAGCACTGAATGGTCTAGGGGCCGCGAGGTTACCAAAGCCTATCAAACTCTGAATGCCGGATAATTGATGAATAGCAGTCAGACTGTGTGAGATAAGTCTCATAGTCAAAAGGGAAACAGCCCAGATCTACAGCTAAGGTCCCAAATGAACACTAAGTGGAAAATGATGTGAAACTGCGAAGACAACCAGGATGTTGGCTTAGAAGCAGCCACTCATTCAAAGAGTGCGTAATAGCTCACTGGTCGAGTGGTTTTGCGCAGAAAATGTAACGGGGCTAAGTGTTCAACCGAAGCTTAGGCATTGTACTTTGTACATTGGGTAGGGGAGCGTCGTATGCGGGGCGAAGTCAGAGC